>CAZKST010000107.1:0-1334 GCA_964555395.1 uncultured Thiotrichaceae bacterium
CGTTGCCCCTGATAACGCCCGTCGCGTACCCGTTGCCACCATTCGCGATTGTTTAAATACCATTCCACTGTTTTACGCAAACCCGTTTCAAAAGTTTCTTGCGGTTTCCAGCCTAATTGTTGCTCAATTTTGCCCGCATCAATGGCATAGCGTAAATCGTGCCCTGGGCGGTCAGTCACAAATTGAATTAATTGGCGATGCGGACGATGTGCCGAAGTGGGAACTAATTCGTCGAGCAAATCACATAAAATATTAACCACTTCAATGTTTTTACGCTCGCAATGTCCGCCGATATTGTAAGTTTCGCCAATTTCGCCTTTTTCCAAAACGAGACATAAAGCGCGGGCATGGTCTTCGACAAATAACCAATCGCGCACGTTTTCGCCTTTGCCATAGACAGGTAAAGCTTTACCTTCTAAAGCATTTAAAATCATCAAAGGGATTAATTTTTCAGGGAAATGGTAAGGGCCATAATTATTTGAGCAGTTGGTCGTGAGCGTTGGCAATTTGAAAGTGTGATGCCATGCGCGCACTAAATGGTCAGAAGAGGCTTTGCTGGCGGAGTAAGGTGAGTTCGGTTGATAGGGCGTTTCTTCTGTAAAAAAGCCTGTTTCGCCTAAACTTCCATACACTTCATCTGTAGAAATATGTTGAAAACGAAAAGCTGCTTTTTTATCTGCCGCTAATTGTGTCCAATATTCGCGAGCAACTTCGAGTAATGTATAAGTGCCGACAATGTTGGTTTGAATAAATTCAGCGGGCTTGTCGATGGAGCGGTCAACATGCGATTCCGCCGCTAAGTGCATGATTGCATCGGGTTGAAAATCACTGAATAAGGCGCGCACGGCGGTTGCGTCGCAAATATCTACATGGGCAAAACGATAACGTGGATTATCAGCAACGCTGGCGAGCGATTCTAAATTGCCTGCGTAGGTTAATTTATCTAAATTAACAACTTGATGGGAAGTGTGGTTGATTAAATGGCGAATAACAGCGGAGCCGATAAAGCCCGCGCCGCCTGTGACGATAATTTTCAAAAGTCTCTCCTTAGTTGAGCAGTCTGGATTGTGACGTTGAGTTGAGGAGCGCAATATTGATTGCGATTATATTTTTTCAATTATATTGATTTGGAGGCTAAATTAAACAACGACGTTGTGCTTTATTGTTTGCGGCGGGGGGATATTAACATTGAGTGTACATAAGTTGATAAAACTGCTAGTTTTTTAAATCTAGCAGATTTTCAGGAATAGAGCACCAAGGCAGATAGTTCTAAAACAAATAGAATAAAGCAGTTAATCACGAAGTTTCTCAATTTCTTCTTTTGAAAGTTGAGT
>CAZKST010000107.1:1434-9743 GCA_964555395.1 uncultured Thiotrichaceae bacterium
CCTTCTTTTTTCCCTTCCAACCTTTCTTTTTTAATGAGGTTATTGAAGTTACGGCGTTCTTTTCTAATAGACTCGATTAACATGCTAGCTTCTCCTTTGTCATAATAGACCTTGTTGAGTTGCTCAAAATCGTCTTCAGTAATACGTTTGTTTTCATATAGGTATTTAAACCAATTGAATAATAATGAGACCGCTTCACGATTTTCTTTATCAAATAATCCTAAAATTTCATCTAATAGTACATCAATATCATAATGTACTTCTGACAGAAATATAGTTGAAACCAGATTCTGGATTTTTAATAAACTGTCGGTACTAAATTCATTCTCAGCAATTTTAAAATATTTAAAATTAACGCCGAACTCACCTAGTAGCTCATGGTTTTCAATTAAGGTTTTGAGCTCTACAGGCGCAGTCCATTTTTTATCACCATTATATAAAACAATCGGAAAAATCGGCGGTAATTTTCTTAAGTTTTTCTGCTTCATTAAATCTAAATAGAAACTCATCATATAGTGCAAAACCCGCACCGCCATAAAACGTTGTACCGATGATTGAAATTCTATCAATACAATAATATAAGCAGTTTGTTCTTTTAATTTAACTTTATAAATTAAATCACTTTCATATTTACGATGTTTCTTAGAAATAAAGGATTTATTGAGTTTTTCCAAATGCTCAAAATCAATTTCAGAGACCCAAGGTTGTTTAACAAAGGTTTCTAATAATTGCCGAAAAATAACCTTGTTGGAAAATAATACCCCGTATCCGATGTCATGAATACTTGTCATTTCTGTTGCCTGTCACTTGTTTAAACTTGCTCAAATCGTCCTAAATCTCCCCGCGCCATTGCCGATAAATAATTTTAAAAAAAGCAAAATCATCCCAATAGCGTTTTGCAAGGCGTTTGGGGTCTTGGGATAAGCGATATAACCATTCTAAACCCGTTTTTTGCATCCATAACGGCGCACGTTTTTCTGTGCCAGCAGCAAAGGCAATCGCTGCACCAATGCCCAACATAACCCCTACATTCAAGCGTTTTTGCTCTTGTGCCATCCAAACTTCTTGCTTAGGACTGCCTAACCCTACAAAGACAATATCTGCTTTAGAATCGTTTAATAGTTTGATAATAAGCTCATTTTGGCGTGGGTCACGTTCAAAACCAAATGGCGGACTATAGACCCCCGCAACTTTTAAACCCGCATAACGTTGTTGTAAATTTTGCGCAGCTTGTACTCCCACCCCTTCAGGTGCGCCAAGTAAAAAAATTGATAACCCCCGTTTTGCCGCAGCTTCACATAGCGCGGGCAATAAATCTGCCCCTGTCACTCGCTCCCGCAAGGGCGTTTTTAACCATTTTGCCGCCCAAATTAAGGGCATTCCGTCAGCAACAATTAATGCAGCTTTTTGATAAACTTCAATAAAATCCGTGCTGTTTTGTAAACGCACAATGTGGTCAGCATTAGGCGTAACAACGAAATGAGCGCATTTGTATTTACTTAATTCAATAATTCGGTCAATTGCTTGCTGAAAAGTGAGGTTGTCAATTTCAGTATTAGCAATTTTTACTTTAGCAGAATAAGTGGTCATTGGGTTTCAAGTGTTTGATGAGAAGGTTTTTTTCTGGGAATAATTCGAGCAGGAATGCCAACTGCAATAGAATTGGCGGGAACATCGGTCAAAACCACCGCATTTGCACCAATCGCAACATCATCGCCGATAGTAATTGCGCCCAAAATCTTTGCGCCCGCGCCAATATCAACCCGATTGCCAATTTTCGGCGCGCCGCGAATGTTTGTATTGCGTAGCCCAATGGTTACGCCGTTGCGCACGCGCACATCGTCGCCGAGTTCAGCATCGCCACTGATAATGATGCCGCTAAAATGGTCGATTTTAAACCGTCGCCCGATTTTAGTTTCACAGGGTAACTCAATACCCGTGAGAATTTGTACAAATACAAATAAGAGCTTATACAAAAAGGAAAAAGGAAGCCGTAGCCAACGCTGGCGGATTTGATACCGCCATTGTCCAAAACGATAAACCCACATTACCCATAAACCTTGACGGGTAATATCTCCTTCGTAGGTATGCCAATCTTCGCGTAATCGTTCAAACATAGTTTATTTTGCAGGGGTACGAACTCTGCCTGTCATGACTAAGTAGCGCATGTTTTGCCCTTCGTTACCTAAGGTAAACATGTTTAAAAATACCGCAATGGTGTTTTGGTTTAACACATACACATCTTGAATGCGATAAGACAAGGGACAGCCGCGTGTTTTGGGAATGCCTTTATCTTCTTGCAAAGAATGCGAGGATTTTAACGCATCATCTTGTAATTTCAGGGTGAGTTTTTTGGTTTCCATCCCGTCTGGACAATTTTCTGCTTTTGCGGTTTGTTCAGTTAAAGTCAGGGTGTAAGTTGTATAAGTTGTTCCCGCTAATGGAGGTACAAAACTAAATTGCGCTGTTTTGGGGTCAACTTTTAAATCCGTCGGTAAATGGGAAATGACATGTTTTCCCGTTAAACCCACTTCAATGTTGAATTTTTTAAATTCATCGGTAGCAAGTTTTAAGTTGGTCGCCCGTACTTTTGCTACAGCATCCTCTGGTGTGCCGTCGGTTTTGCTTTGAATGGGTTTTATTTCAAAGTCGTTATCTGCTGTATCGACAACAAAAATTTCAGAATATGCCGCGCCTTCGCCATCGGTAATGCCATATTGTTCAAAAGCAAGATATTTGCCATCTTTAGAAAAACCAATGACATTTAATTCTGCGGCTTCGCCCGCAAAACTGGTGGGTAAATAACTCTGTAAACACAAACCTACGGCAAGAGAAATGGCTAATTTATTCATTTGCATAGTCCTTTTCGCTGGTAAACATAAAGTGTAGGGTGGAATAGCGCAGCGTATTCCACCACAAAGTTCCGCAATTTAATGACAGTGGGCGTTAGTTTGCAATTACTTTCACTTTGACATAACTACCCGGTGCATCTTCAAGCACTGTGCCTTGACTGGGGTCACGGGCGGGAATTTTTTCGCCTGCATTGTCAGCAATCCACGCTGTCCAATCTGTCCACCATGAGCCTTCATGTTTTTTCGCGGCGGCTAACCAATCATCTGTATTCTTGGTTGTTTTGTTTTGTGCGTTGAGGTAGTAAAAATATTTATTTTTTGCAGGGGGGTTAATAATCCCCGCAATATGTCCCGAACCGCCTAAAACAAATTTCACATCGCCAGAAAATAACTGTGCACCTGCATAAGTTGATTTCCAAGGAGCGATATGGTCTTCTTGCGCAGAAATAAAATAAGCGGGAATGGTAATTTTGCTTAAATCAATGCCAACACCATTTAAAGAAATGCCATTAGGTTGCTTAAGCAAATTCTTTTGATACATATTGCGCAAATAGAAACTGTGCATTTTCGCGGGCATTCTGGTTGCGTCAGAATTCCAATATAATAAATCAAACGGCGCAGGGTCTTTGCCTAATAAATAGTTATTGACATGGAATGACCAAATCAAATCATTGGCGCGCAACAAGGTAAACGTGGTTGCCATTTCACTGCCATCTAAATAGCCTTTTTCATTCATTTTGGCTTCTAAAGAATCGAGTTGGGCATCGTCGATGAAAATATCTAATTCGCCTGAATGTTCAAAATCTAGCAAAGTCGTAAAGAAGGTTGCACTGCTAATCCGTGTTTCTTCAGGATTTTTTGCGGCTAAATAGGCTAAAGTCGTCGCTAATAATGTCCCGCCTAAACAATACCCTGCGGCGTTAACTTGTTTTTCACCTGTGATTTTTTCAATCGCATCTAATGCTGCTAAAGGTCCTTCTAACAGGTAGTTTTCAAAGCCTTTATGCGCTAATTTGGCATCAGGATTGACCCATGAAATCACAAAAACGGTGTGCCCTTGACTGACTGCCCAGCGAATAAAAGAATTATCAGGACGCAAATCTAAAATGTAATATTTATTAATCCATGGCGGCACAATCAACAAGGGGCGGCGATAAACTTCTTCCGTCAGCGGCGAATATTGAATTAACTGCATTAAATCATTTTGAAAAACGATTTTGCCTGCGGTGACAGCAATATTTTTACCCGGTTGAAATGCAGCTAAATCCGTCATGCGAATGTTTAAATTGCCTTTACCACGGTCTAAATCTTCTAAAAAGTTTTTCATGCCTTTTAGCAAATTCGCGCCATTGGTGCGCACGGTGACATATAACGCTTCTGGATTAGTTGCCAAGAAATTGCTAGGCGCAAATGCATCGATTAATTGGCGCGTGTAAAAATCTACCTTTTTCGCTTCTTTAGTATCGGCTAAAGTTAAATCTTCATCATTAACAACTTGATTTAAAAAGTTAGCATTCATCAAATACAATTGCTTAAGGAAATCAAACCACGGCAAACTATTCCATGTGTCATGACTAAAGCGTTTATCGCCCTTTGCAGGACTAAATAACGGTTGAACTTGCGCATTGCCGCGCAAAGCGCGTTGTCCAACGTTATCCAACAAACTAAAATAGCTTTGCCACCATGAAGTTTGCACTTCAAACATTTTTTGGGGATTCATCCACAAATTTTGTGTAAATTTGAGCAAAGCGTCATTAATATTCAGCGGGTCTGTATCAGGAATTTGGTCAGCTTTTCCTGCCCCTTGTAACACTAAATGTTGCGCAACGCGCTGACTGCGTTGTAATAATTCTTGATAAGCTGACAGTAAATATTTAGGTTGTGAATAAGCACTTAAATAGGCATATTCATCTGCTTTCGCCGTTTTCGCCGTAGGATTAGACATTGCAAACGTCTCCTGTTTAAAACAAATTAGATTCGAATCCCTTCTAAAGTCGCGACAGTATTGATATCTTTATCGCCACGTCCTGACAAATTAACAATAAGAATATCATCTTTTGCCATGGTTGGAGCGAGCTTGCGCACATACGCCAATGCGTGGCTAGATTCTAAAGCGGGCATAATGCCTTCTGTGCGGGTTAGTTCATGAAATGCCGCTAATGCTTCATTATCAGTCACGGCAACGTAATTTACACGATGACAATCTTTTAACCAAGAGTGCTCAGGCCCCACACCAGGGTAATCTAAACCCGCAGAAATTGAATGTGTTTCAATGATTTGTCCATCATCATCCATCATTAAATAAGTACGGTTTCCGTGTAATACACCAGGTTTGCCTGAAGATAAAGGCGCGGCATGTTTACCCGTTTCTAATCCTAAACCACCCGCTTCTACGCCGTAAATTTTCACCGCGCTATCATTTAAGAACGGATAAAATAAGCCCATCGCATTTGAACCGCCGCCCACACAAGCGCATAACGCATCAGGCAATCGTCCTGCTTGTTCTAAAATTTGTTGCCGTGCTTCGCGCCCAATTATTGCTTGGAAATCGCGCACCATCATTGGGTAAGGGTGCGGGCCCGCAACCGTGCCGATAATGTAGAACGTATTATCAACATTGGTTACCCAGTCGCGCATGGCTTCGTTTAACGCATCTTTTAAAGTTTTAGAACCCGATTCAACAGGACGCACTTCTGCGCCTAATAAACGCATTCTATAAACGTTCACGGATTGGCGTTTAATATCTTCTGAGCCCATATACACAACACATTCCAACCCCAAACGAGCGGCAACTGTTGCAGTTGCAACGCCATGTTGTCCTGCGCCCGTTTCGGCAATAATGCGGGTTTTGCCCATGCGTTTTGCCAGTAACGCTTGTCCAATGGCATGATTAATTTTATGCGCGCCCGTGTGGTTTAAATCTTCACGTTTTAAATAAATTTGCGCACCGCCTAAATTTTTCGACCAGCGTTTTGCCAAATATAAAGGCGATGGTCTGCCAACATAATGTTTTAAATCATCCTCTAATTCTTTTAAAAAATCAGGGTCTTTTACATAAAATTGATAAGCTTGTTGTAATTCTTGCAAAGGTTGCATTAAGGTTTCCGCCACAAAAACCCCGCCGTAATTACCAAAATGTCCCGTTGCATCAGGATATTGATTAAATTGGGGAAGGGGAGCGGAATTATCAGCGGGGATTGAAGAATTTAAAACAGAGCTGGACATACAAAACCTCATCAAAAAATATTAAAAAAGTATTTAATCTCAAGAATAACGATTATAGTTGGACAATAACAGCATTTGCATGGCTTATTTTTTATTTTAGGGATACCTTTAAAAACAATTAAGGGATTTTTTTATTTAAAAATTATTTAAATGACATAAAAAGTCTGTTACGCTTAACGCACCTTTTGTAAATCATCTTAAGGAAAATCAATTCAATGGAGACAATATTCATGCAAATGCGTTATAGTTTAGGCGTAATCACAACGCTTGTTTTAGGCTTAGTTAGCAATACCAGTTTTGCATTTGAAAAAATTACCAAAGAAGAAATCCTCGCCGCACAACAAACATGGGCAAATTCAGTCGTTGCTATTGGTGAAGCATATTCTAAAAAAGAAGATTACAAAGCTGTTGCGGCAAAAACGGTTGATGAATTATATGCTTATGATGAAGGAACGGTGTTATTTAAACCGACAAAAGCCTCTGAACATCCTTTTCGTTTAACTGAAGAAGATGCCATTTCCTACTTTGTGGGAGGTAAATACACAGAAGACCATGGTTTTGCTTTAAATCCTTGGTCAAAAGTTCGCTTTGGTGACCAACATTTTGTAATTGATAGCGATTCTGCTTTAGCGATGGGCAATTATTACTTTACCAATCCCAAAACAGGGCATGAAACTAGAGTAGAATTTACGTTTGGTTATCAACGGGGAACTGAGGGTAAATTATTAATCAATTTACACCATTCTTCTTTACCTTATCATCCACAACATTAATTAAAATCGGTGTAGAGTGGAATAGTGAGGCATATTCCACCGTGAAACTCCGCAAAAATTGAGCAAAAACAGACCATAAACCGTGTGGTGGAATACGTTTCATTATTCCACCCTACAAATCACTATCATACATATAACAACTATAAAAACTAATGACTAACGCTTTACCCAATTCAGAACAAAAAGAGACTGCTAAAATTGTCCAAGCCTTTACCGATGGCGCATGTCGTGGCAATCCAGGGCCCGGCGGCTGGGGGGTTTTGCTGCGCTATGGTACACGCGAAAAAGAATTGTGCGGCGGTGAATTAGACACCACCAATAATCGCATGGAATTGATGGCGGCGATTATGGCATTAGAAACCTTAACCCGTTCTTGTGAAGTGCATTTAACGACGGATTCTGAATATTTAAAAAATGGCATTAATACATGGATTCATCGCTGGATAAAAAATGGCTGGAAAACTGCCAGCAAAGAGCCTGTTAAAAATGCTGATTTATGGAAACGCTTACACATTGCCGTAGAACGCCATCAAGTGCGCTGGTTTTGGGTGCGCGGGCATACGGGACACCGTGAAAATGAAATTGCCGACCGTTTAGCTAATCAAGGTTTAGAAGAAGTTTTAAAATAATTCGCCTGCTTATGAATTACCTTGCACTAAATCCCTTCTCAGTCGCATAAACTTTACAATAGCGTTAATCAAAAGCGATTAAAACGCGGTATAGTTATTGCCACTCATCTTGTGATTACAAGAGAATACCTCATTTACAAGTATTACCCTAAAACATTAAAATAATTATTTCAAGGACTTATTGCAATGGCACTCATTAGCCAAACTCGCGCATGGCAAGATTTGCAAGCACATCAAGCTCAATTTTCTAGCTCTTTACGCGCATTATTCGCCGCCGACCCGCAACGTTTCCAACAATTTTCTAAAACTGCTTGTGGAATTACTTTCGATTTTTCCAAAAACCATTTAACGCCCGATACTTTAAAATTATTAACTGCGCTATTAGAAACTGCTGAATTTACAAACTTACGTCAACAATTTTTCAGCGGTGGCAAAATTAACCACACAGAAAATCGTGCTGCCTTACATATCGCTTTACGCAATCAAAGCAATACCCCGATTTTGGTCGACGGCAAAGATGTGATGCCAGAAGTCAATGGCGTTTTGGCAAAAATGCGCGCATTTACAGCGGCGGTGCAAAGTGGACAATGGCGCGGGCATACAGGGAAAGTGATTGATACGATTGTTAATATTGGTATTGGTGGCTCTGATTTAGGACCCGCAATGGTGACACGCGCCCTACGCGCTTATCATCACCCACGTTTACGCGCATTTTTCGTGTCAAATGTGGATTCCACCCATTTAAGCGAAACTTTGCAGCAATTAAACCCTGAAACAACGTTATTTGTTATTGCCTCCAAAACTTTTACAACGCAAGAAACCATGCTAAA
>CAZKST010000108.1:0-9707 GCA_964555395.1 uncultured Thiotrichaceae bacterium
AAGCTAAGAAACCCCAGTCATAGCCGCCTTGTTTAATCGCTAACGCAGTTAATGGGATGTTATCAAAGACAGCCGAAACCGCACCTAAACCAAAAGTGCTGAGCGGAGAAGCGGCAGGCAATGTTTCTACTGGCATCATGGACGCACATAACACGAGGGATAATAAGAAAATTGTACCCATCAAGGTTTCGGGTAAAATTTCCCAATCAGGACGACGTAAAGGAATAGATACAAAAATGGCTACCCAAACAGCAACGCCAATGAAGGGAAAACTGTCCGCACTTTCAGAGAAATTCATGTTGACAACAACGTTAGTCAAAATGGCAGAAACTAGAATTAATGCAACAATCCCGATGCGTTTCCAGTCTAAATGAATATTTTCGTGTTGGTGTTTTAAAATCGGTGAATAATTTTGTTGTTGCATTGCAGCGGGAATACCGAAGATAAATAAGGTTGTAAATGCGCCAACATACGCTTCTAACACATCTATTGGGCTAACACCTGAAATCCAAATCATCGTCGTGGTAGTATCACCAACTACACTGCCTGAACCGCCTGCATTAGATGCTGCAACAATCGCGGCTAAATAACCCACATGTACTTTTGCACGGAATAAGGTGTGTGCCATCGCGCCGCCAATCATTGCCGCAGCAATGTTATCAAGGAAGCTGGATAACACAAAAATGATAATCAGAAGGAAAAATCCACCTTTCCAATCATGCGGTAAAAAACGCGGTAAAATGGCTGGAATCCGTGTCTTTTCAAAGTGACGGGAAAGTAAGGCAAATCCCATCAATAAGCAGAATAAATTAGCTAAAGTAACCCACTCATGCCCTAAGTGACTGAAAAAGCCTGTTACACCTACGCCATGTTTAAAACCCGTAAAGAAAATTTTGTATAAGGCAATCGTCGTTAAGCCTGTTAAACCAACAGCGAGGGTGTGATGATGAAATAAAGCAACACCCAATAAGGTAAATGCAAATAAAATAAAATCGATGGGAATTCCCATCAAAGTTGGCAAATTTTCAGAGGCGGCAAAAACTGAGTGACTCGCTAGCAGACTTATAAGACTGACGACACTAATAATTCCTATTTTTTTCATTCAAAAGCTCCAAATTTCCAAGCCGTTTCTGTTACAAAGCGCACAAACCCGCGCTTTTTGTAGAGAGTACCACAGAAAAAAAGCATTTTTTGGCTATTTTTTGTGGTAAATGGGTATTTTTCACACTAACGGCTTGCTTAAAGCAATGCTTATGCCGAATAAATGCTAGAAAAATTCCATAAAATGTCATTTTGGAGAACTTTTTTGATTTATAAGTAGTAAATTGAGTGTTTTCTTAAAAAACTAGATATTGCCACACAGTTGATTTGCAGGTACAGCAACATCAATTTTTTTGGGGGGCGGAAAATCAAAGCTTTGCATAAGCTGTACAAATTGTTCAAGTGTTTGATTTGCAAGACGGGGATTGCGTTTTTTCTCTTGTCCAATGGAGCTGACAAAACGCCCGTCATAGTCATGTCCAGGATAAACAAGCGTCTCATCTGCTAAACTAAAAAGTTTGTTGTGAATACTTTGGTAAAGTTGTGCTGGGTCTCCCTCTTGAAAATCAGTCCGTCCACACGCATCAATTAACAAAGCATCTCCTGTAAATACGCAATTTTGCATAGAATTTTGCAATAAAAAACAGTGATGACTTGCTGTGTGTCCAGGCGTAAAAAGGGGGTGAATTTGCCATTGTCCCACCTGAATAGGATGTCCTTCGCAAATGATAATATCGGTACAGCTGAGTTTATCGTGTGCAGGTGCACCAATTTTACTGTTAACTTGTTTTTTGAGTTGATACGCGCCTGTAATGTGGTCTGCATGAATATGGGTTTCTAAAGTGCAGCTTAAATGTAGTCCCAGTTCGTTAATCACTTGCAAATCGCGGGCGACTGTTTCTAAAACAGGGTCAATTAAACAACATTGCCTTGTTTGGCGACATCCAATTAAATAAGTATAAGTGCAGGAACTTTCTTCAAATAACTGTTTAAAAAACATGACTTTTACCTAATTAAAAGAGAGAGAAAGTATTATGGAGTGGCGAGTAATTACACAAAATCTCGTAGATTTTTATAGATAACATTTTGAATCAGGATAAAAATACACTACACTCAATAAAACTCTTTGCGAATTTAAATTTTAAATGTCTATCTTGTTAGTAAAAAGCACTCAATGACACATTTTTATTTATCAAAATTTTATGAAAACAATAATTACATACTTTAAAGTTTTATTTAAAACACTATTGAGTTTAACTTTAAGTATTTTATTGTGTCATCCTTTACTTTTTGCACAAGAAATTTTAAAAGACCCTATGCAACCTTATAGCAATTCTTCCACATTGACCACCTTGTCCCCTCCGCTTCATTCTGTAGATGAGAGTTGGTTACTTTCTTTAGTCTTGTTAGAGAAAAATCGTAAAATTGCTATTTTAAATGGACAAATCATCAAAGTTGGAGACCTTATTCAAAATGCTAAAGTTACTGCAATTGAATCTCATGCGGTTATTGTGCAGCAAGGTGATATACAACGACGTATAGAGCTTAATTTTAACCAATAAATTGAGTATTACCTTAGTATAATTCGCTATATCCTTATTATCATTAGCACTAATATTTTTTATCAATGCCTTGCTTAAAACTGCATAGGAAACTGTATGGATGCACTGAATCAACTTTATCGCCACTCTTTAAGTTTATTAACCGATTTTTATCAATTAACCATGGCATACGGTTATTGGAAAACGCAACATTTAAATAAAGAAGCTATTTTTAATTTATACTTTCGTAATCATCCTTTTCAGGGAGGATTTACAATTGCAGCGGGGTTAGAAACCGCATTGCAATGGTTAGAAAATTTTAAATTTACGGCTGAAGATTTAGCTTATTTAGAAAGTTTAACAGGCGCAGATAAAAAACCTTTATTTGAACCCGCATTTTTAGAGTATTTAACACATTTGAAATTAACTTGTGATATTCATGCAATTCCAGAAGGCACAGTTGTTTTTCCCAATCAGCCTTTATTGCGAGTGCAAGGTGAATTATTACAATGTCAATTATTAGAAACTGCGTTATTGAATATCATTAATTTTCAAACTTTAATTGCAACGAAATCGACTCGCGTTTGTTTAGCAGCCCATGGCGATACAGTGTTAGATTTTGGTTTACGCCGTGCGCAAGGGATTGATGGCAGCATTTCCGCCACCCGCGCCGCGTTTATTGGCGGTTGTTCGGCGACTTCTAATGTATTGGCAGGAAAGATTTTAGATATTCCGATTCGGGGCACGCACGCGCATAGTTGGGTTATGTCTTTTGATTCTGAGCAACAAGCTTTTGAAAAGTACGCAGAAGCAATGCCGAATAATTACAATATCTTTTTGGTAGATACTTATAACACTTTAAACGGTGTGAAATTGGCGATTGAACAAGCGCGCAAATTAAAAGCAAAAGGATTTTCTAGTTTTGGGATTCGCTTAGATTCAGGAGATTTACTACACTTAAGTCAACAAGCGCGCCAATTGCTAGATGAAGCTGGTTTTCCTGATGCGTTGATTGTTGCTAGTAATGATTTAGATGAATATCAAATCAACACTTTGCGCACTTCTGGTGCAAAAATTAATGCGTGGGGCGTTGGAACTCGTTTAATTACTGCTTATGACCAACCCGCGCTCGGTGGTGTGTACAAATTAACGGCAATTCGTGAAATGGGGCAAGATTGGCATTACAAAGTCAAATTGTCCGAACAAGTGTTAAAAGTGTCTAATCCGGGTAGATTACAAATTCGGCGTTTTAAGAATGCGCATGGACATTTTGTCGGCGATGTTATCTATAATGAATGGCAAGGATTTCAAGATTTTCCATTCAGTAATACCTATGAGGAGTTATTAATTCCCGTGATGAAACAAGGACAACGCATTTATCACAGTCCGCCTTTAACAGAAATTCAAGCACGGGTAAAACAACAATTACGTTATTGTCCGCCTGCACTACTGAATTTATATTACCCGCAGAATTATCCTGTAACTTTGGAAAAACAACTACTTGCAACTAAAGAAGCTTTAGTGCGACAAGTAAAAGTGACAAACTAAGTGCCTATGAACGTAACGCTTTCCCGCCGACCGATTAATTTAGCAATTACAGGAGCTTCAGGCGTTATTTATGGTATCCGCCTGTTGGAACTCCTGTTAAAACATCAGCAAACGGTTTATTTAATGATTTCAACGGCGGGGCTGATTACGCTCAAAATTGAAACACAACTTAATTTACCCTCTCACCCGCAACAAATTCGTACCTCTCTTATTCAACATTTTCAATGTCATCCTGAGCAATTACACGTTTTTGGACAACAACAATGGACAGCTCCCCCCGCCAGCGGGAGCAATCCTCCCGCCGCGATGGTGATTTGTCCTTGCACCAGCGGCACACTCGGCGCACTGGCGGGCGGTTTGAGCCGTTCATTGATTGAGCGTGCTGCTGATGTCGCGCTTAAAGAGCGGCGCAAATTGATTTTAGTGCACCGTGAAACCCCGCTTTCACTTATCAATTTAGAAAATATGATACGATTGACCCAAGCAGGCGCGATTATAATGCCAGCTAATCCGGGGTTTTATCATCGCCCACAAACCGTAGAAGACATTGTGGATTTTATGGTCGCTCGCATTCTTGACCATTTAGATATTCCCCATCAACTTTTAGCGCGTTGGGGCGACAATACTGTTGAAACTCATCAGGAAACCGCGTATGAATAGCATGACGATTCCCTTATTTCCCCTCCATACCGTATTATTTCCACAAGGTTTATTGCCTTTACGCATTTTTGAACCGCGCTATCTTGGAATGGTGAGCCAATGTTTACGGGAAAATAGTGGGTTTGGCGTTTGCCTTATTCAACAAGGCAGTGAAGTAGGACAAGCCGCAGAAACCTATCCGATTGGTACATTAGCGAATATTATTAATTTTGACCAACGCGCTGATGGTTTGCTGGGCATAGATGTGATGGGACAGCAACGTTTTCGCGTATTACAAACCCATGTTAACAACAACCAATTAATTGAAGCACAAATAGAACTCATTGATAATGAACCTGAATATCCTTTACCTAACGAATATCAAAATTTAGCTGTATTTTTAGAAGAATTTATTAATCAACTTGACGATTTTTATAAAAACCAACTCGGACAACACTACACGCAAGCCAGTTGGGTTGGACAACGACTTGCAGAACTGTTGCCCTTTGCATTACCTTTACGTCAAACTTTTTTAGAAATGAATGACCCTATCCACCGCTTAAAGCAAATTCACCATACTTTAAATGTGTTGAAAGTCTGTTTATAGCATTGATGTCCTCTGTTACCTAAGCTAATTTTATGAACCGTATTCACTCTTGCTTTACACAATTACAACAAAATCAAAAGAAAGCCCTTATTCCTTTTATCACTGCTGGCGACCCGCATCCGCGCTACACGGTTGAGTTGATGCACGCTTTAGTGAATGCTGGCGCAGATATTTTAGAGTTAGGGATGCCATTTTCAGACCCAATGGCAGATGGTCCCGTCATTCAACGGGCAAGTGAACGCGCCTTAGCAGCAGGGACAAAATTACGCGATATTTTGGCAATCGTGCAACAATTTCGCAGTCAAGATGCGAAAACTCCTGTTGTCTTGATGGGTTATGTTAATCCCATTGAAAATATGGGCTATGAAAAATTTGCGCAAGCCGCCCAACAAGCAGGCGTAGATGGCGTTTTAACGGTAGATTTACCCCCTGAAGAAGCTGAAAATGTCAGCCAAATTTTCCAACAAAATCAACTCTCTCCCATTTTCTTATTATCCCCAACGACAGATGCAGAGCGTATTCAAAAAATCGCTAAACACGCAAGCGGTTATTTATACTATGTTTCTTTAAAAGGGGTAACGGGCAGTGCAAATTTAGACAGCCAAGCCGTGGCGAATAAAGTGCAAGAAATTCGGCAATTTACCAATTTACCGATTGGAGTTGGTTTTGGTATTCGTGACGCAGAATCCGCCGCAAGCATTGCCAAAGTCAGTGATGCGGTCGTTGTAGGAAGTGCATTAGTACAACGGATTGAAACTACGCCCGTTGAGCAATTAGCAACGGTTTTAGGCGAGTTTTTAAAAGGCTTACGGATTGCGATTGATAAATAAACCAAATTAGGCAAGTAAATTTTAAAATTCAAGTGGTTGTGTTAGGTCTGCCAGTCCTTTGAGGATTGGCAGACCTTTGAACGCTTTCAAACAAACCTGCTAGGTTTTTAAAACCTAGCAGGTTTTTGTTTTTAATCCTGTTTCAAATTTGCATGTTGCATTTCTAATTCAATCGAGGTTTGAATAATCGCATGATATACCCGCTCAATTAAAATGGGAGACGCGCCATGCTCTAATGCTAAAGCATTGACTTTACTCATGACTTGTGCGACCCGTTGCGGAGCTTGTACATCAGCAACGCTCTTTTTAAAGGCCCCCGCTTGTTTTACAAAACCACTACGCTCTGCTAATAGCTTTACAATTTGCTGGTCTAAACGGTCAATATTTGCCCGCACTTCTTCTAATGTTTCACATTGTTGATTCATCTCAAAAACTCCTGTTGTTTGTCTTAAACTCTATAACGTTTTGCTATTCTCAACCACAATTTTTAAGAGTATATTCTGCCTATAATCGTAATTTTATTTTACGTTTATACATCAACCTAGCATGTATAGAACCACATAAAAAAGGAGAGTCACATGTTTGGAATTGTCTTTGCGCTCATCTGCGCGATTGCTGCCATTGTGTACGGCGCAATATCCGTTCAGTGGATTTTAGCAAAACCTGCTGGAAATCCCAAAATGCAGGAAATTGCGGCCGCCATTCAAGAAGGAGCAAGTGCTTATTTAAACCGCCAATATTCCACAATTGCTATCGTCGGGATAGTTATCACCATTGCCATTTATGCCACTCTGGGCGGATTAACCGCGCTGGGTTTTATTATTGGTGCATTATGTTCCGCCGCAGCGGGCTATATCGGCATGTTCATTTCTGTACGCGCCAATGTGCGGACGGCGGAAGCTGCGCATGACGGTTTAAATGCAGCGTTAGCGGTTGCATTTCGCGGCGGTGCAATCACTGGTATGTTAGTTGTGGGATTAGGGTTATTAGGTGTTACAGCATTTTACTGGTTAGTACAAAGTTATAGCACAGAAAGTATTACTAATTTAGCACCTTTAATTGGTTTAGGATTTGGCGGCTCATTAATTTCCATTTTCGCACGATTAGGCGGTGGGATTTTTACCAAAGGCGCAGATGTGGGCGCGGATTTGGTAGGCAAAGTTGAAGCAGGTATTCCAGAAGATGACCCACGCAATCCAGCAGTGATTGCGGATAATGTCGGCGATAACGTCGGCGATTGTGCGGGAATGGCGGCGGATTTATTTGAAACCTATGCAGTGACCATTATTGCGACCATGTTAGTCGGCGCATTGATTTTTGCACATGATGCGAATTTAGCCAATAACGCAATTTTATTACCTTTAGTGCTAGGCGGTGTTTCTATTATTGCTTCTATCATTGGAACTTATTTTGTAAAAGCCGATGATGATGGCAAAATTATGAAAGCTTTATATAAAGGCTTAATTGTTGCTGGGGGAATTTCCGCGCTTGCCTTTTTCCCAATTATCGCATTAATGATGTGGAACAGTGGGCAAGTGGTAGGGTTATATATTGCTGCTTTAGTTGGATTAGCATTAACTGCTTTAATGGTTGTAATTACTGAATATTACACAGGGACGGAATATCAACCTGTGCGCGATGTCGCCAAAGCCTCTGAAACAGGACATGCAACTAACGTTATTGCTGGTTTGGGTTTATCAATGAAAGCAACCGCCGCGCCTGTACTTGCAGTTTGTTTAAGTATTATTGTGGCTTACTACATGGCGGGTTTATACGGTATTGCGATTGCAGCAACGGCAATGTTATCGATGGCAGGGATTATCGTAGCGTTAGATGCTTATGGTCCAATTACTGATAATGCAGGCGGCATTGCTGAAATGGCAGGCTTAGATAAAGAAGTGCGCAATATCACCGACCCGTTAGATGCTGTGGGCAATACAACCAAAGCAGTCACCAAAGGTTATGCGATTGGCTCTGCGGGCTTGGCGGCATTAGTATTATTTGCGGATTTTGAGCATAAATTATTGGCAACTGGGCAAAAAGTTGAATTTTTATTAACTGACCCAATGGTGATTATCGGTTTATTTATCGGCGGCATGATTCCCTATTTATTCGGCGCGATGGCGATGGAAGCTGTTGGACGAGCAGCGGGGAGTGTAGTGGTTGAAGTGCGTCGCCAATTCCGTGAAATTCCGGGGATTATGGAAGGCACAGCAAAACCAGATTATTCACAAGCTGTTGACTTATTAACAAAATCAGCCATTAGAGAAATGTTAATCCCTTCTTTATTACCCGTATTAGTACCGATTTTGGTCGGGTTTATTTTTGGAGTCAAAGCTTTAGGCGGCTTATTACTGGGCACAATTATTACAGGCTTATTCGTAGCAATTTCTATGACCACAGGCGGCGGCGCGTGGGATAATGCCAAAAAATATATTGAAGAAGGTAATCATGGTGGCAAAGGTTCTGATGCGCACAAAGCAGCAGTGACAGGCGACACCATCGGCGACCCGTACAAAGATACGGCGGGTCCTGCGGTTAATCCTTTGATTAAAATCATTAATATCGTTGCTTTATTGATTGTGCCGATATTGTAATTTTTATCTCAAAAAATTGCTTAAAAAATAAGACCTGCTAGGTTTTCAAAACCTAGCAGGTCTTTTAATTTTGTTTAAAGTACATTGAAGAACTTATAAACGTACTTCAATGCCTTGTTCTTGCATATATTCTTTCGCTTGTTGCACGGTATATTCGCCAAAATGGAAAATACTGGCAGCTAATACCGCATCCGCTTTGCCTTGCAATACGCCATCGGCTAAATGTTGTAAATTGCCCACGCCGCCCGATGCAATCACGGGCACATTAACCGCTTCACTAATGGCGCGGGTTAATGGCAAATCAAAACCATTTTTTGTGCCGTCTCTGTCCATGCTGGTTAATAGTAATTCCCCTGCACCATAAGCAACCATTTTCTTTGCCCATTCAACGGCATCCAAGCCCGTAGGACGGCGACCGCCATGCGTGAAAACTTCCCAACGTAACGGCTCACCTTCTGCGCTGACTTTGCGCGCATCAATCGCAACAACGATACATTGTGAACCAAAATGCTCACTGGCTTCTTTCACAAATTCAGGACGATTTACCGCAGCGGTGTTAATACTTACCTTATCCGCCCCTGCATTCAACATGCGGCGCACGTCTTCCACAGTGCGAATTCCACCGCCCACTGTCAAAGGAATAAAAACTTGACTTGCGACTGCCTCAACCACATGCACAATCGTTTCGCGTGCATCGGAACTGGCTGTAATATCTAAAAAAGTTAATTCATCCGCACCTTGTTCATCATATCGCCGTGCAATTTCCACGGGGTCGCCCGCATCGCGAATGTTAATAAAATTGACCCCTTTGACCACTCGCCCAGCATCGACATCTAAACAAGGAATAATTCTTTTAGCTAATCCCATTTAATTTTCTCTCTAATTTCTTTTATTTTTATTTTAA
>CAZKST010000109.1:0-3719 GCA_964555395.1 uncultured Thiotrichaceae bacterium
AAGCTATTGCACTCCAGTTAAAGTGTGTTTGCTATAAACAAATTTAAGGAAATTTTTAATGATTATTATCACAGGTGGCGCAGGTTTTATTGGAAGCAATTTAATTAAAGCTTTTAATGCGCAAGGCTATACTCATATTTTAGTGGTGGATAATTTAACGCAAGGCGAAAAAATTAAAAACTTAGCGGATTGTGAAATTTATGATTATTTAGATAAACAAACTTTCTTAGAACTTTTAAAAAATGAACACCCTTTTTCTAACGTAGAAGCAATTTATCATCAAGGTGCATGTTCTTCCACTACCGAATGGAATGGACAATACTTAATGCAAAATAATTATGAATACTCAAAAACAGTTTTTCATTTTTGCTTAAGACGCGAAATTCCTTTTTATTATGCTTCTAGTGCATCTGTGTATGGAGAAGGTAAGCAATTTGCAGAGAAGCGCGAATTAGAACTGCCATTAAATGCCTATGGTTATTCTAAGTTTTTATTTGACCAATATGTACGTCGTTATTTAGGCGGCAATAGCGCGCCGATTGTGGGTTTACGTTACTTCAATGTTTATGGTGCGCGAGAGCAACATAAAGGTACAATGGCGAGCGTTGCTTTCCACTTTAATAATCAATTGCTCAATGGTGATTATTTAAAATTATTTGAAGGCTGTGATGGCTTTGGTGACGGAGAACAGCGGCGGGATTTTATTTCTGTAGAAGATGTGGTTAAAGTCAATTTATGGTTATTTGAGAATCTACAAGTTTCTGGCATTTTTAATGTAGGGACAGGTAAAAGCCAAACTTTTAATGATGTTGCACACGCGGTATTACAATGGCATCAAACCCATCGCAATAAACAAGGCACAATTCAATATATTCCTTTTCCTGCCCATTTGAAAGGACGTTATCAAAGCTTTACGGAAGCCGATATTTCTGCTTTACGACAAGCGGGTTATGCAGAAACGTTTTTAACAGTAGAACAAGGTGTAATGCGTTATTTAGACTGGTTAAATCATTAATTTATCACTCATACTGCACTGAGGAAAAGTATAATGGATTCCCATGAAAAAGTTAAACAATTAGTGCAAAAACATCAAACCACTCATTCAAACAATAATGAACGAATGAAGCCGCCAGTGGCTATTAGTGTAGGCAATGTTTTTTTAAGTCTATTAATGATAGCGATTGGTAGTTTTTTATTTTTCCAAAATGTGCAAGTGCATAGTAGTTTTAATCTTGGCTTTAGCCTCGTTTCTATGGGTGGTTACAATTTAACTTCGGGTATTATTTTATTGGTTTTTATGGCTGGCGTTGCTTTAATTTTCTATAATCCAAAATCAGATTTAGGCTGGTGGGTCACTATTTTAGGCTTACTTATTTTGTTTCTCAGTGTGCTGATGAGTTTACGCTTTTCTTTTGCAGCAATGAGTTCTTTTGAATTGATATTAATTTTAACTTTCTTAGCAGGTGGTGTGGGTTTATTCTTTCGTGAATTATTTAAATTTGGTTAAAGCATAAAACATGGCAGCTTTTGAATATATTGCAATTGATAAGCAAGGAAAAACTAAACGCGGCGTATTAGAAGGAGATACCGCACGTCAAGTGCGCCAACATTTGCGAGAATTGCAATTAACGCCCGTCAATTTAGAAGAAGTAAGCCGTTATTCGCCTAAGCAAAAAAAAGTGATTTCTTCAATTGGTTTAAGTGCGGCTGATTTAGCGTTATTAACTCGACAATTGGCAACTTTGATAAAATCTAGTTTAGCATTAGAAGAATGTTTAAAAGCGTTAGCTGAGCAAAGTGAAAAACGTCGACTTAAATCTATGTTATTAGCCGTGCGTTCTCGCGTATTAGAAGGGCATAGTTTAGCGGAAGGTTTAAGTGAATTTCCTAAAGCTTTTCCTGAATTATATAGAGCAACTATTGCCGCAGGTGAGCAATCTGGACATTTAGATATTGTATTAGAACGTTTAGCAGATTACACCGAAACGCGCCAACATATTCAACAAAAAACCTTATTAGCATTATTTTATCCTGCTTTATTAACCACAATTGCTATTTTAGTAGTCATTGCTTTATTAACGTATGTTGTTCCGCAAGTCGTACAAGTTTTTACCAATATTAAACAGCAATTGCCTTTTTTAACGCGGGCTTTAATTAGCATTAGTGATTTTCTTAAAAATTATGGGATTTATTTATTAATTATTTTGACTGGAATTGTATTATTTTTTAGCTATTTATTAAGAAATGAAAGTTTTCTGTACGCTTTCCATCGTTTATTATTAAAATTGCCTATTATTGGCAAATTAGAGCGCGGCGCAAATGTTGCGCGATTTACGCGGACGTTAAGCATTTTAATGGCAAGCAGTGTTCCTATGTTAGAAGCCTTAAAAATCACGGCGGATGTGGTTTCTAATCGTCCAATGCAATTTGCAGTTAAAGACGCAGCAGAGAAAGTGCGCGAAGGTTCTAGTTTGCATCATGCTTTAACCCAAAGTCGTTTATTTCCACAAATGACGTTATATTTAATTGCCAGTGGTGAAGCTAGTGGTGAATTAGAACAAATGTTAGAGCGGGCAGCCATTACGCAAGAGCGTGAATTAGAAGTTAATATCGGCGTTTTGTTAGGCTTGTTTGAACCCTTATTAATTCTCGTTATGGGGGGAATTGTTTTAACAATTGTATTGGCGATTTTAATGCCGATTTTTGAATTGAACCAATTAGTGCATTAATTATTTTTTAAATTTAAGATTAAGAAAATTCCATTTTTATACTTTAAGCAATTGTAATCTTAATTTTTCTCTTGAATTCTTTTCAAACTCCCTTAATATTACGACTCGTAATCATAAAGATTACATTCGCTTTCTTTTATAGCAGCATTTAGGGAAAAAATGCTTGTCTAATTTATTTATAATGAAATTTTATTAAGGAGTCCAAATGAAACTTGTTTCCACTTTTTTGTTAGCGATGAGCTTAACGGCAATGTCGTTAATGCCAAGTGCTCATGCTGATAATGCGTCTGCATTCGCAAGACAATTACCTGATTTTACTCAGTTAATTGAGCAAAATGGTACTGCGGTTGTTAATATTAGTACCAGTGCGAAAAAGGCAGGTGATAATAGTGCTAAAGACAATAATAAAGGTGAAATGCCTAAATTACCGCCAAATATTCCTGATGATACACCTTTTAAAGATTTCTTCCGACATTTCTTTAATGATGATGGTGAAAATGGCAATGATTATTTTGAAGAACGTCCTTTAACTTCTTTAGGTTCTGGCTTTATTATTTCAACTGATGGTTATGTGATTACTAATAATCACGTTGTTGAAAATGCAGGGGAAATTTTTGTTAAATTAAATGACCGTCGTGAATTTACTGCAAAATTAATTGGTAATGACAAACGCAGTGATATTGCTTTATTAAAAATTGAAGCAACACATTTACCTGCTGTTAAATTAGGTAGTTCAGAATCTTTAAAAGTGGGTGAATGGGTATTTGCAATTGGTTCTCCATTTGGTTTTGAATATTCCGCAACTGCTGGGATTGTCAGTGCTAAAGGACGGAGTTTACCGCGTGATAATTATGTGCCTTTTATTCAAACAGATGTTGCAATTAACCCTGGTAATTCTGGTGGACCTTTATTTAATATGAATGGCGAAGTGGTCGGGGTAAATTCACAAATTTATAGCCGCACAGGCGGATTTATGGGTTTATCTTTCGC
>CAZKST010000109.1:3819-9621 GCA_964555395.1 uncultured Thiotrichaceae bacterium
TTAGATGTGATGATTACGATTGCTGAATTGCCTTCAGATGAAGAATTGCAAACCACTTCTAAGGTGGGCGGACGGGCAACGGCTAATGCCAATAAATTAGGCTTGGCGGTTTCTGATTTAGATAAGAAAATGCGGGAAGAGTATGAAATTCCTGAGCATGGCGTGTTCGTTGATAAAGTGGAAAATGGCAGTTCTGCACAAGATGCGGGAATTCGTAAAGAAGATGTCATTGTGATGCTGGACAATGTAACAGTGCAAAATGCAAAACAATTTAAAGATTTAGTCTCTGAATTGAAAGCAGGGCGCACTGTTCCTATTTTAATTAATCGTCGTGGTAATCCTTTATTCTTAGCAATTAAAGTTGGTAGTGATAAGTAATCCTTGCTAGGATTAAGGAAGAGTGAAGCCTTCTAGGTGAATTGCCTAGAAGGTTTTATTTTATCTGTTTTCAGATTTACGAGGTTTGCAAGAATAATTCAATAGGGTTAAAAACAACCGCCCCTTGTTTGCAGCAAAAAATGTTGATTCAAATAAATGAATATTCTTTTGTTTAATAAAAAATTCTTGCAAAATCAAGCTAAAAGTAAGTGCTAGGAAAATTTATGACGGCTGTTTTACATTTGTACTTTAGAGCGGGTTGTGATTTATGCGAAGATATGCACATCCATTTATTAGAATTGCAACCAGAGTATCCCTTTGAGTTGCATTGTTTTGATATTGATGCAGATGTTGAGCTTAAACAACGTTTTAATACCCGTGTCCCTGTTTTAATTGGCATTTCACCTGACCAGTGCACTCAAACTGAGTTATGTGATTATTACCTTGACCAAGCAGGCTTACTTGAATATTTAAGAACTTATCCAATATAATCGTTTCATCTTTAGTATATACAATGCTGTTTAAAGTATTAGTATTGATGATACTGTGAAAAAATTGTTTTTATTATTCAATAACCTATTCTTAATGTCGCTATACGCGCTACCCGCCTGATTACATGAAGCACATTCGCAATTTTTCTATTATTGCTCACATTGACCATGGTAAATCCACTCTCGCAGACCGTTTTATTCAAATTTGCGGGGGGTTATCTGAGCGTGAAATGTCTGAACAAGTTCTCGATTCTATGGATTTAGAAAGAGAACGTGGTATTACGATTAAAGCCCAAAGCGTGACGCTAAACTATACTGCCCGCGATGGAATAACTTATCAGTTAAATTTTATTGATACCCCAGGACACGTTGATTTTTCTTATGAAGTTTCTCGTTCATTAGCCGCCTGTGAAGGGGCTTTACTGGTTGTTGATGCTGCTCAAGGGGTGGAAGCGCAAAGTGTGGCAAACTGTTACACCGCGATTGAGCAAGGTTTAGAAGTTGTCCCTGTTTTAAATAAAATCGATTTACCTTCTGCTGAACCTGAAAAAGTGATTCAACAAATTGAAGAAATCATCGGGATTGAAGCGAAAGATGCCGTTCGCATCAGTGCTAAAACAGGTTTAAACGTTGAAGAGTTATTAGAGCAATTAGTACACCGCATTCCTGCGCCAAAGGGTTCTAATGACGCGCCATTGCAAGCATTAATTATCGATTCTTGGTTTGATAATTATCTTGGTGTAGTTTCTTTAGTTCGGGTGATGCAAGGCACATTAAACCGCCGTCAAAAAATTCAGATGATGTCATTAGGACGGGCAGAACAAGTTGAAAAAGTGGGGATTTTTACCCCAAAACCGCAAGACCGCGACTTTTTAGAAGCGGGGGAAGTGGGATTTGTGATTGCGGGCATTAAAGACATTTTCGGCGCGCCCGTGGGTGATACGATTACCAGCATGGACAAACCCGCCACCGAGCCGCTACCAGGTTTCCAAGCGATTAAACCCCGCGTATTTGCTGGGATGTTCCCGATTGATTCTTCTGCTTATGAAGCCTTCCGCGAAGCTTTATCTAAATTGCGCTTAAATGATGCGGCTTTATATTATGAGCCTGAGACTTCTCAAGCTTTAGGTTTTGGTTTTAGATGCGGCTTTTTAGGCATGTTGCACATGGAAATTGTGCAAGAACGTTTAGAGCGTGAATATGAATTAGAGTTGATTACAACCGCCCCAACAGTTGTTTATGAAATCGTAACAACGGCGGGCGAAGTTGTTTTGGTAGATAATCCTTCTGATTTACCCCCGCCGAATAAAGTTGAAGAAATGCGTGAACCGATTGTAGAGGCAAATATTTTAGTGCCTTCTGAATTCGTTGGAAACGTGATTAATTTATGTATTGAAAAGCGCGGCGTGCAGAAAAAAATGCACTATGTAGGCTCACAACTTTCATTATCTTATGAATTACCATTGAGCGAATTAGTGTTAGATTTCTTTGACCGCTTAAAATCCGTCAGTCGCGGTTATGCTTCACTGGATTATAATTTTATCCGCTTCCAAGCGGCTAATTTAGTGAAATTAGATGTACTTATCAATGGCGACCGCGTAGATGCTTTATCTATCATTGTTCACCGTGAACAATCCATCAGCAAAGGACGCGATTTAGTTGACCGTATGCGCGAAGTGATTCCACGGCAAATGTATGATGTTGCTATTCAATCTGCGATTGGTTCGCAAATTATCGCCCGTCAAACAGTTAAAGCCTTGCGTAAAGACGTAACGGCAAAATGTTATGGGGGGGATGCCAGTCGTAAACGTAAACTTCTTGAAAAACAAAAAGAAGGTAAAAAACGCATGAAACAATTAGGGACAGTAACGATCCCACAAGATGCGTTCCTTGCTGTTTTGAATGTTGGAAAAGATAAAAAATGAACAATAACTGGGATTTAGCCACAATTTTAGTCATTCTCATCCTCATTAGTGGGGTGATTTGGTTAGTTGATAAATATTTTCTTGCACCACAGCGCGAAATTGCTAAAAGCAAATTCACAGAAGACAGTCCCGAATATATCGCCAGTGCCCGCATTCCTGTTTGGGTGGATTTAGCGCGCTCTTTATTACCCGTATTCGTGATTGTTTTATTATTACGTTCTTTTTTAATTGAACCTTTCCGTATTCCTTCTGGTTCAATGATGCCGACGTTATTAATTGGTGATTTTATTTTAGTGAATAAATTCACCTATGGCATTCGTTTACCCGTTTTAAACACTAAAATCATTGACATCAGCAAACCCAAACGGGGCGATATTGTCGTTTTTCGTTACCCAGTTGACCCCAGTATTCCTTTTATTAAACGGGTGATTGGTTTACCAGGGGATAAAATTATGTATCATCCCACCAATAAAATGCTATATGTCAATAATGAACCCGTTTTACAAGATTTAATCGGGCTTTATCAAGGCGTTGGAGCTGGAAGCAATATGACTGGCGCGGAACAACGTTTGGAAAAATTACCTTCTACCGACAGCACGATTGGGCATAACATTTTATTATTATCCAATCGTTCCTCTATTCCAAATTATGGCGATATCACTGTTCCAGCAGGACATTATTTTGTGATGGGTGATAATCGTGATAATAGCGGCGACAGCCGTGTTTGGGGCTTTGTACCCGAAGAAAACCTGATTGGGCGGGCATTTTTCATCTGGATGAATTGGGATTTACAAAATGGTGGCATAAGCTGGAATCGCTTAGGCACGATTTTGAAATAGACAGACAAATCTTATCCACTTATTTCTTGGATTTTAGAAAGCGTTTTTTACTATTCTTGTTCTAAACATAATGGAGAATACCATGTCAATCTTATCAATGAGTCGCCGTCAACGCGGTTTTACAGGTAAAGGGTTAGTTTGGTTTTTAATCATTGGTGGTTTCATCCTGTGGATTTTTTTCAAACTATTCCCCATTTACACCGAAAATCTCAAAATCGGCAATGCACTGGAAAATTTAAAAACCCAACCTGAAATTGCTAAACGGGGCAACGGCGAAATTAAAAGTATGTTGTTAAAACGTTTAGGCGTAGATGGTGTTATCCGTCTTAATGATACAAACTTTGATGAATATGTGGCGATTAGTCGGCAAGAAGGCAAATTGAGCGTAACTGCAACCTTTGATAGCGAAACCCAGTTATTTAAAGAAGTGTATTTGCTGGTCAGATTTAATAAAACCATTGAAGTTAGTCAGTAACGCCCTGCTTACATGTCTTTAAAACCCGATTATCATAAACTTTGCGCGACGTTGCAGTATCAATTTAACAAGCTTGAATATCTTGATACTGCTTTACGTCACCGTAGCGCAGGCAATCCTAACAATGAGCGGCTCGAATTTTTGGGCGATGCCTTGTTAGGATTTATTATTGCTGAAATGCTCTATAGCCGTTTTCCTCATGCGTCAGAAGGCGATTTAACCCGCCAACGCGCAACGCTTGTGCGGCGGGAAACATTAGCCGAAATTGCACAACAACGCCTCGACTTAGGACGTTATTTACATTTAGGCGGTGGGGAACTAAAAAGTGGTGGATGGCGACGCGCTTCTATTTTAGCCGACGCGCTTGAAGCAATTATTGGTGCAATTTATTTAGATGCAAATCAACAATTTCCTGTATGTAGAACAGCCGTTTTAAATTTATATCAAGACCATTTAAAACATTTATCGGCTTCTGCCTTGTCTTTGCAAAAAGACCCTAAAACCCGTTTACAAGAATATTTACAAGCACACCAGCAACCTTTGCCAAACTATCAAGTATTGCACATAGAAGGCGACCCGCCCACGCAACATTTTACGGTGTCTTGTCAAACTACCTTACTCGCACACCCTTTAATTGGTGAAGGCACAAGCCGCCGCAATGCAGAACAAGCTGCGGCTGCCTTGATGTTGTCACATTTACAAAATACAAAACGCTAATATTTCTAGGTTTTTAACGAGTTTTTCTCATGATTGAACGCTGTGGTTATGTTGCTATTGTTGGTCGTCCCAACGTTGGCAAATCAACTTTATTAAATCGCCTGATTGGGCAAAAAATCAGTATCACTTCCCGCAAGCCACAAACAACCCGTCACCGTTTGCTTGGAATTAAAACCACAGATACTGCTCAAATTATTTATGTCGATACCCCCGGTTTACATGAACGTCAACATAACGCTATGAACCGCTATTTAAATCGTTCTGCCTCCGCCAGTTTGGTTGGGGTCAATGTGATTTTATGGGTAATTGAAGCCTTACGTTGGACGGAAGAAGATGAATGGGTGCTGAAAATTTTAGAAGAAACCGATGCCCCCGTTCTTTTACTAATCAACAAAGTTGACAAATTTGCGGAAAAAACCCAGTTATTGCCTTTTATGGAGCAAATGGCAACTAAACGTAACTTTACCGATGTTTTCCCAATTTCGGCGCGTAAAGGCGTAAATCTAATTGATTTAGAAAAAGCATTAGTAAAACTATTGCCTGAAGGCGAAGCAGAATTTCCTGAAGACCAAATTACTGACCGTTCAGAGCGTTTCTTAGTCGCTGAAATTGTTCGCGAAAAATTAACTCGTCATTTAGGGGCAGAATTACCCTATAGAATTACCGTGCAAACTGAACATTTTGCGGATGAAGCAGGCATTACCCATATTAGCACCGTGATTTGGGTTGAACGTTCCAGCCAAAAAGCGATTGTCATCGGTAAACAAGGCTTAATGCTCAAACAAATTGGCGAAGATGCCCGTATTGATATGGAAAAACTGCTTGACCGCAAAGTCTTTTTACAACTTTGGGTAAAAGTTAAAGAAGGCTGGTCAGATGATGAGCGGGCTTTGCGTCAACTGGGTTATACTGACGAGTAATTTACCTATAAATTCAAATAGCTAATTTGTATTAAATGAAATTTGCCGCTGATGTTG
>CAZKST010000110.1:0-9507 GCA_964555395.1 uncultured Thiotrichaceae bacterium
CTTAATTTTAAAATAATTTTTTACACATTAAGTAAATAATAAAATCATGGTTTTGATAAAAATAAATTGCTTAGTTCTTAAAAAATTAAAAATGATTTTACATTTCTAGTTCTTCTAAATTAGCTTGTGGGGCTTGATAAGGATTTTCATTATTTAACAAGATAAGTTTCCTCTATTTTTCAATGCTAGCGTATTGTATGGGGTAAGTGTATTTATTAAGAAGCTTATTTGTTTAAGACTTGCTTATAATGTAAAGCATGTGTTATTAATGTTAAACTATTTTATTAAAAAATAAAAAATTTTGCTAAAAGATTTGGGGTATTTGGATTTTTTCTTGATTGAGGGATTTTAGAAAAATGGCGCAATATATTTATACAATGCACCGTGTTGGGAAAATTGTACCGCCTAAACGTGAAATTTTAAAAGATATTTCTTTATCATTTTTCCCTGGTGCGAAAATTGGCGTACTGGGTTTAAATGGTTCAGGAAAATCTAGCTTGTTGCGCATTATGGCAGGCGTGGATAAAGAATTCCACGGCGAAGCGCGCCCACAAACAGGCATTCAAGTCGGCTATTTGCCACAAGAACCCGCTTTAGATTTGAACAAAGATGTGCGGGGCAATGTAGAAGAAGGTGTTGCAAAACTGAAGGCGTTAGTAGATGAATTTAATGACATTAGCATGAAATTCGCCGAGCCAATGAGCGATGACGAAATGAATAAGCTGATGGACAGACAAGCACAATTACAAGATGCCATCGACGCAGCAAACGCATGGGATTTAGACCGCACATTGGAAATCGCCGCCGATGCGTTGCGTTTGCCTGCATGGGATGCGGAAGTAAGCAAATTGTCAGGCGGTGAAAAACGGCGGGTGGCGTTGTGCCGTTTATTATTGTCTTCGCCCGATATGTTGTTGTTAGATGAGCCAACTAACCATTTAGACGCGGAATCCGTCGCTTGGTTAGAGCAGTTTTTACAGAAATATCAAGGAACTGTGATTGCTGTTACCCACGACCGCTATTTCTTGGATAACGTCGCGGGTTGGATTTTAGAACTTGACCGTGGGCACGGAATTCCGTTTGAAGGCAATTATTCTTCTTGGTTAGACCAAAAAGAAAAACGCTTAGCCGTTGAAGAAAAACAAGAAAGTGCACGGCAACGGGCAATTAAACAAGAGTTGGAATGGGTACGCAATAATCCCAAAGGACGACAAGCTAAGAGCAAAGCCCGTTTAGCGCGCTTTGAAGAATTAGTGAATCAGGACATTGTGGAACGTAATGAAACCCAAGAAATTTATATTCCACCCGGTCCCCGTTTAGGCGATTTAGTCATTGAAGCGAAAAATTTACGCAAAGGCTTCGGTGAACGCTTATTAATTGAAGATTTAAGCTTTAATTTACCCAAAGGCGGCATTGTCGGTATTATCGGCCCCAACGGTGCGGGGAAAACGACCTTGTTCCGCATGATGGCAGGTTTAGAACAGCCTGATGCGGGGGAATTCCGTTTCGGGAATTCAGTGGAATTAGCCCACGTTGACCAGTCACGCGACGCATTGAGCGATGATAAAACCGTGTGGGAAGAAATTTCTGACGGGTTGGATATTATCACGGTCGGTAAATATGAAATTCCTTCCCGCGCTTATGTCAGCCGTTTTAATTTTAAAGGCACAGACCAGCAAAAACGGGTAAAAGAATTATCAGGCGGGGAACGGAATCGTGTCCATTTAGCTAAGTTGTTGAGAAGTGGCGGTAACGTCTTGTTATTAGACGAACCGACCAACGATTTAGACGTGGAAACTTTACGCGCCTTAGAAGAGGCTTTATTAGCATTCCCCGGCTGTGCGGTGGTAATTTCCCACGACCGCTGGTTCTTAGACCGCATCGCAACGCACATGTTAGCCTTTGAAGGTGATAGTCAAGTGGTTTGGTTTGAAGGAAACTATGCTGAATATGAAGCTGATAGAATCAAACGCTTAGGCGCAGATGCGAATAATCCTCATCGAATTAAGTATAAAAAACTGATTCAATCTTAACGTTTATTTGCGTTAAAATAATACGGTTCTTTTAATTATCTCACGTCCTTGTTTAAGCACAAGACGTGGGATTTTTTTATTGTCGCTTTTTAAGCTTTCTTAACCATTTTTCTTAAATCTTATGCACATTGATACTATTAATTTTGGTGAACTGACACCTGAGCAATTTTTAGCGGAATATTGGCAGAAAAAACCTTTATTAATTCGCCAAGCGTTTCCCCATTTTCAATCGCCTATTACGCCTGATGAGTTAGCGGGTTTAGCCTGTGAACCAAATGCAGAAGTACGGTTAATTTTAGAGAAAGGCGGTAAGAAACCGTGGGAAGTGCGTTATGGTGCGTTAAAAGAAAAAGATTTTGCTAAATTGCCTAAAAGCCATTGGACTTTTTTAGTGCAAGAAGTGAATAAACATATTCCTGAAATTGAGGATATTTTAGACCGTTTTAATTTTGTCCCTGCGTGGCGCGTGGATGATTTGATGATTAGTTATGCTGTGCCATTTGGTTCTGTGGGTCCGCATTTAGACAGTTATGATGTGTTTTTGTTACAAGCCCATGGGCAACGGCGGTGGGAAATCAGTCATGATAATGGTGAATTGATTCCTAATTTAGATTTAAAGATTCTTAAAGAGTTTATTCCTGAGCAAAGTTGGGTGTTAGATGTCGGCGATATGCTGTATTTACCGCCCAATATTGCCCACAATGGGGTTGCTATTACAGAATGTATGACTTTCTCCATTGGTTTTTTAGCTCCCACCCATACTGATATTGTGAGCAGTTTTGTGCATGATATGAGTGCCGATTGGGATGAAAAGCTGCGTTATAGTGATCCTGACTTAAAGCTGCAAAATGCGGTAGGGGAAATTACAAGCGACGCGCTCCAAAAAATTCAAACCATTATTCGTAGTTTGCCAACCGATGAAAGTGCAATTAATCAATGGTTTGGTAAGTTCATTACGGAAAATCGTACAGGGGTAGGCTGTGATGTACCCGACCCACTTTACAGTATTGAGGAATGGTTGGCTGAATTTGAAGCACAAGGCATTTTACGCCGTACTGCCAAAATGGCATTTATTCAAGAAGAACAACATGTCACTTTATTTGCAGAAGGTCATGCTTTTCCTTTGCCATCTCATTTAGCTTTCGCTGCTTCTTTATTAACGCGCGCGCGTGAATTTCAATATGAAGAATTAGTGCAATATTTAGAATCGGATTTATTGGAATTGCTAGTTGATTTTACTAATCGTGGCTATTTCTATTTTTATGAGCCTTAAATAGTTTCTTTAATGAATTAAAAGAAAGGTAGGGGAATTATTTAAACTTTAAAGTTTCTTTGTATTGCGTAAATTTTAAGTTTATTTTGGGGGATAGATATGTCAGAAGCTTTTATTTCTTATTCACGACGAAATAAAGAATTCGTGCAAAAACTGATTGAAGCGTTTGCCGAGCAAAAACGTGATATTTGGGTAGATTGGGAAGATATTCCTTTAGGCTCTGAATGGTGGGAAGAAATTAAATCGGGGATTGAAAAAGCGAATGCTTTTGTGTTTGTATTAAGTTTAGATTCAGTCACTTCTCAAGTGTGTGGACGGGAAATTGAACATGCTTTGCAACATAATAAGCGAATTATTCCGATTATTTGTAAAAGTGATTTTTCCAATGACCAAGTGCATCCTAAATTAGCTTCTATTAATTGGATTTTCTTTGACCCTAATGATTTTGCAGGTTCATTTCAAAAGTTAATTTCTACTTTAGATTCTAATTTAGACCATGCCAAAATGCACACGCGCTTATTAACCCGTGCTTTGGAATGGGAAGAAAAGAAACGTAATAATAGTTTCTTATTATTGGGGCGCGATTTAGCCGATGCTGAAAATTGGTTAGCAGGCTGCGCGGGCTTAATTCCTAAACCTACGCCGTTGCATACGCAGTATATTTTAGAAGGGCAACGGATGAAAAGCGTGCGGCAAAAACGTTTGACGATTGCTGCTCTGGTGGTGTTGTGTATTACGTTGGGTTTAGGGGTGTTTGCTGAAATGCAACGTGAACAAGCCGTAAAAGACAGGAAAATTGCTGAAGAGTCAATGATTAAAGCATTGCAAGCAAATGCTGAAGCGGGTATTTTAAATCGTGATTATTTAAAAGCTTTAATTGATAGCACGATTGCGGCTGAGAAATTACAAAATAGTCAAGATAAAGCAATGGCAGAAGCTGAGTTACAACGTAATGCTAAAACTATCCGCAAGTTAATTTATAGCATTAATCAATTCAATCAGTTTGAAAGTGAAACTGAAACCATGCGTACTGCAAATTTTACCCCAGATGGTAAATATATCATTTCACTCGGTGCTGAAAAAACAGTCAAGATTTGGACACAAACAGGTGAAGAACATAAAACTGTTTTTTTACCTGAAAGAGGACAAAATATCGCGATTAAAAGTGATAATTCTTTTGCAGTGTGTGATAAAGGGGGACGGATTGGTTTTTATACCACGGAAGGTGTATCGCTGGGGGAAATGAAAAATCAAGGCGTGTGCCAAAATATGGTCTTTAGCAGTGATAATCGTTGGTTAATCTTTGCACAAGAAGATAAAAAAGTTCATGTGATTGATGTGGTAAAGCAACAGTCTTTGTTTGAATTAAGTGGACATACTGGCAAAATTAATGATGTTGCTATTACCACCAATGGTAAATGGATTGCTTCTGCGGCAAATGATAATACTGTTAAAATTTGGGACACTGCAACTCAACAAGTCGTGCAAACTTTAGAACAACATTATGACCGTGTGTATAGTGTTGATTTTAGTCCAGATGATTCGCAATTAGTCACGGGAAGTGCAGACCAATCTATTATTTTGTGGGATTTTCAAGCAGAGACGCGCCAATGGAAACAGCGAATTAAAATTCCTGCGCATAGTAATTGGGTGTTAGATGTTGTTTTTACACCTGATAGTCAAATGTTGGCTTCCGCGAGTGCAGACCATCAAATCAAAATTTGGAATAAAGAAGGCTCATTATTGTGGGTATTGGGTGGACATTCGCGCGCCGTGCGTTCAATCAGTTTTAACCCTACGGGTAATATTTTAGTCTCTGCGGGTAAAGATAAACGGGTGAATTTATATAGCTTTAACAATCCCATGATGCGAATTCTTTATGGTTTTACGGGGAGTTTACGCGATATTAACTTTAGTCCAGATGGACAGCGTTTAGTGACGTTGAGTTCTGGTAATAAGCCGCTCAAAATCTGGACAAGCAAAGGTGTGTTAGAAAGAGAGGTAGATTATAACGGCGGTTTGCGGACTGTAGATTTTAGAGATAACGAGGTCTTTGCAACGGCAAGTTATGATAAAAAAATCATCTTATGGAATACGCAAGGCAATAAACTCTTTGAATGGACAAATGCACATCACTCTACTGTTAAAAGTTTAATGTTTAGCAATAATAAGAAGTATTTAGCCAGTTGTAGCACAGACCACAGCGTAAAATTATGGGACGCGCTTTCACCTAACCAAATACCCATTCGTCAGTTTAATGGACATCAGGAAGAAGTCTTAGATTTAGTTTTTAGTCCTGATGACCGTTATTTAGCGACTGTTAGCGCAGATAAAATTATCAAATTGTGGGATGTAGAAAGCGGACAGTTGCTTAAAGATTTGGAAGGGCATAAAGATTGGGTAAATAGCATTTACTACAGCCAAGACGGTACACGCCTCATTTCTGCCAGCTCAGATGGGACAGCTAAAATTTGGGATGTTAGTACGGGGCAAGTGATACAAACCATTGAGGCACATAATAAAGAATGGGTATGGGATGCTCAGTTTAGCCCCAAAGGAGATTTAATTGCGACTGCAGGTTCAGATGGCAGTACAAAATTATGGACAAAAGAGGGTAAATTAATTACTGAGTTATCTGAACATACTAATTGGGTGCGAGCCGTGACTTTTAGTCCAGATGGTAAATATTTAGCAACGGCGGGCGCGGATCAAAAAGCAATTTTATGGGATATTGAACAGGCGCAGAAATTAAATAAAGAAAGCGGTATTGATGCGTTAATTGCCGAAAGTTGCAAGTGGCTTACGCCTGCGTTAATGAGTCATCCTGAGTTAAAAGATAGAATGTGCCAAAAATATTTGGATACACAATTCGCCAGCAAACCGCAATGAAATTACAGTAATGTCAATTTCAGCTTAAACATTTAATAATAAGTGTAATTACGCTTGACTTAAAACAGGTAAAAACCATTATTCAAAATTTATTTTAAATAAATTCATGAAGATGGATTTACCTGTTGTTAGCTTTATTCGCGTAACATGCTTAAAAAATTTTTCTGCAATCCGTTTTTCTAGCCTTTAGGAGACCCCTATGCACACAAAATTACTTCTTAGCTTTGCAATTAGCGCATTATTAATGACTGGTTGCGGTTCTTCCAAACAACCGCCTATTGAAAAATTATCTTCGGCTGAAGCACAAATTAAAATTGCACAAGACAGCGAAGCACGCGGCACTCGCGATTTATTGGAAGCCCAAGAAATTTTACAACAAGCTAAAGAGGCTTCTGCGAAAGAAGATTATGAAAAAGCGGCACGTTTAGCTGACCAAGCTTTAGATAGAGCGCGTTTAGCGCAGGAGCGCGCCCGTTCTGCGAGTGAGCGGCAAGCGACTGAGGATTTACGCGAAAGTGTGGATACATTACGCAAAGAAGTTAATCGTAAAACGCCTTAATTTTTGATTTGGGTAGGTAATTTCCCCCTTTTTATCATTAATTCGTTAAATTCCTGCTTATTTTCCATCGAGGTCAACAATGAATTCTATATTTAAAACCACCACTTTATTATTAGCTATGACGGGCATTATGGTGGGTTGTGGCGTTTCTCAAGAAGAAGTTTTACGCGATGCGCGTTCCTCTTTAAATCAAGCGCAAGCGAGCAATTCTGTCAATAAATATGCTCAAACTGAGTTATACACTGCGGAAAAAGCGTTAAAACAAGCAGAATCTGCAAAAAGCACTGAGGAAATGGTAGATTTAGCCAAAATTGCTAAAACTAAAGCTGATTTAGCCTTAGAAGTTGGCACTCGCAAGGCGACTGAAGCCGAGCGTACCGCTTTAGGTAAAGAAAAAACGGAAGTGATTTTAGCGGCGCGTGAAAAAGAAATTGACGCAAAAGCACGCGAAGCTGAAGCAAAAGCTAAAGAAGCAGAATTGAGCCGTTTAGAAGCTGAGCGACAACGTAAAGAAGCTGAAATGCAAGCACAAGCTGCATTAGCCGCAAAATCTGATGCTGAAAAACAACGTTTAGCCGCTGAGCAAGCCAAAGCAGAAGCTGAAAAATTATTAGCGCAAAATCAAGCATTAATGCAACAACTTAAAGAGTTGCAAGGGCGACAAACTGAACGTGGTTTAGTTTTAACTTTAGGCGATGTTCTTTTTGAAACAGCTAAAGCAGATTTATTACCCAGTGCAGCGGATAATTTAAGCAAAATTGCGGCGTTTTTACGCGAAAATCCTAAACGTAATGTGTTAGTAGAAGGTCATACTGATGACCGTGGCGGTGATAGCTATAACATGCAATTATCTGAATCGCGTGCTAATTCTGTACGCAGTGCTTTATTAATGCAAGGTATTGATGCAAATCGTATTTTAGCACGGGGTTATGGTGAATCTCGTCCAATTGAAAGTAATGCGACTGAAACTGGACGGCAAAAAAATCGTCGGGTTGAAATCACCATCTTAAATGAAGGTGAAGTATTACGCTAAAAAATGAGTAATCCGCGCCTGTCAGTGTACAAAACTCCGTCGTTGAAACACTGACAGGGAGGAGTCAAATTTGTTATTATAAAAAAACTTTAACTATTGATTCGTGTTGTGGAGACAAATTGTGACTTTTTTGGATTGCCTATCGTTGGATGCTGCTGCTCAACTTTTACGCCCCCTGAAACGCTTTTGTGTGCTTGGAGGGATTATTGTGTTGTATAGCGGTTGTAGCACACAAGGAACTTCTCACAGTGATACTCTGCCTGAGTCAAGAATGCAACGTCCGATTCAAACAGCGAAAACAACGCCATCTTTGCCAACCAGTCGCATTACGCCTGAGCCAAAATATGCAGCAGAACCCGCGCAAGGGGTGGCTTTACCTGATTTGCAAGCACAACCATTAGGCAATGGTTGGCGATTCACTTTAGATGATCCTTTTTTCAGTCGTGACAAAACGGAAGTGGTTAGTTATGCAAATAGTCACTTACAACAAATTGTGCAAATGATTGAACAATATCCTAATAGTCAAGTGTTGATTGAAGGTTATGTGAATCAAAGTGGAAATATGCAGCATGTCAATGGCATGTCACAACGGTTGGCTGATGCAGTGTTATTTGCGTTAGCAAAACGTGGCGTACCTTCAAATCGCATGAAAGCGGTAGGTTTAGGACAAAAAGCATTGACTGATGCTTTGGGACGCTCCCAAAAACGCCAAGTGCAAATTAGCATGAGTTACTAAATTGGCTCTATGCCTTTTTTTATACCTGTTTGTTGCTAAAGCTTGGTTTTTAGCAACGATTTATCATTGACGGATAGCTTATGAAACTTAATTTTCGGATTAATCTTTTTTTACTCATGCTGATAACGGGATTGGTAGGCTGTGTTAGCGATGAAGTAAAAACAGGCGCAGGCAGTAATCATAAAGCAGTGCTAGAAGGCGGCGTTAAAACTGCGCAGGGCACTATGCTTACTTATTTAAATGATTTATTTTTTAAAACCGATAGCGCGAAAATTTCTGTAGAGGGTTTTCAAAAATTAAAAATGTTGGCTGATTATTTAATTGAAAATCCGCGTAGAACAATGATTGAAGGACATACCGATAATCGTGGCGATTTAGGTTATAACGCGGCTTTATCACAACGTCGAGCGGACGCGGTGCGCGTTACTTTAATTCGCTTCGGGGTTGCTGAACATTTGTTAAGTGCGCGGGGTTATGGAGAAAGTCGTCCCGTTGCGGATAATGAAACAATAGAAGGGCGACAAAAAAATCGGCGGGTAGAAATTACCTTATTGGATGAATAAATAAAAATAAAGTATTGTTTTACGAGCACAATTGTAGAGACCGATTTATCCTCAAGAGTGTAAAATGCTCTTGAGGAGTTCGTATTATTCTTTAACAGGAACAAAGCCCGCTGGGGTGGCTGTACCTTCGCCAAAGAAAAATTTTTCCATTTCTTCTTCTAATAATTTCCGTGCTTTAGGGTCAACTGGAGTTAAGCGATATTCATTAATCAGCATCGTTTGTTGTTTTAACCACATTTGCCATGCTTCTAATGAGACATTTTCAAATATCCGCTTGCCTAATTCCCCCGGATACATTGGTCTTTCTAAACCAGGGGCTTCTTTACCTAATTTGACACAATTCACCATGCGACTCATTGCGAATAACTCCTTAGTATTGTTGTTTGGAAATGAGAGCAAAACTTAAATTTGTAAAACTTTT
>CAZKST010000111.1:0-9495 GCA_964555395.1 uncultured Thiotrichaceae bacterium
AGAATTTAAACCTGAAGAATGGGGTTTGTAATTAAAATTGAACCACAATTTACATAATTAAATTAATTTATATCATTTAAAAATTAAGAACGTTGTGGTTCAAATAAATAATTTGAAATTTATAAACAATGAAACTTAAAAAAACTTTCTTATTATTTTTTCTGTTGAGTTTTAGCTCTATTGTTTTTGCCAATGCGCCCGCTTTTTTAGGCATAAGTTTTAAAGTGATTACGGGTTTAAAAACAATTTCCGCTGATTTACCTGATTCAGCACTACAAATAATGGAAGTGCTTGAAAATTCACCTGCAATGTACGCGCATTTACAACGCGGTGATTTAATTCTTGCCTATGATTCTGTTGAGTTTTCGCAAAATACCACCGCAAATTTTGATAATGAATTTCGCAACTATATTGCACAAAAAGCTTTAGGTTCTACTTTAACCCTTAAAATTGCCCGCGTGCTTGAATCTGTTGAATCTACACCGCCAATGCTATTTGAAGATTTTGAGCAAGTTAAAAAAACCATAGATAATTTAGAGCTTAATCAAAATTTACAATTTAAATTGCAAAAAACTTTAAAAATCTTTACGCAAGAAATTGTTTTAACAGCCCGTCCTCAGCCCGTCTTCTTTAAAACACCTACAAATGCGCAACTCTTTCCTGCTTTTGAGCTACTTAAAAGTCTTGAATCAGAATTAACAGAACCTTTACTTAAACAAACGCCTTTAGCAATTGCTTATCAAGATGTATTGCAACGACAAATACAAGATGAATCGGCGGATACTTGGCATTTAAGTTTAGTGCGCTATTTACGCCGCGACCCGTTGAAATTGCCCGCTGTGACGCGCATTGTAAGCAACTCGCTTTTACAATCTGCCCAACAATTTGATTTAACTGTACTATTGCAAAAAAGTAGCGTCTGGTTAGATGAAGTTCCGCTAAATAGTTTTGAAAAAATTCCCGCCATTTCAAATTTTGAACAATATTTACTCCAGTTTAATCAACAATTTGAACAAGCTTTACAGCATCGCGCCCGCGCTTTTCGCAGTTTAACACCAGTACAACAACAATTAATTGAGCAACAACTGCCTGAATTATTAAATTTTCTCACTACGTTTAACATCAAAACACCAAACGATTTAAAACGCTATTCCGAGCTTATTCGCGTATTGCATCTTATAGATTTTACAGAGCTTTTTCGCGCAGCAGAGGTGCTCGCACCTTTGACTCAATCAGACTATTTAGCCAGTTTAAAACAAGCTGCACTAAATTTGCCGCCCAATCCTACGCTAGCGGTGGAAGGCGTGGCGGGCAATTTGCGCTATGTGGGCAATTCGCTTGCAGGTTTGGTCATTGTCGGGGATATTGAAGCAAATCAATATAATATAAACGCCGCTTTAATGATTGATTTAGGTGGCGACGATAGTTATTTTGGCAAAACGGGCGTAAATCACCCACAAATTGCCGCAACAGAAGGGGCAATTCAACTACTTATTGATTTTCAAGGGAATGATGAATATTCCGCCACTGAAGATTTTACGCAAGGCAGTAGTTTGTTTGGATTAAGTTTTTTAGTGGATTTACAAGGCAATGACCATTACACCGCCCTGCAATTTGCGCAAGGCGTGGGTATTGTCGGCGTGGGCGTGTTAGCAGATTTTAGTGGCGATGACCGTTATCAAGTACAAAAATATGGGCAAGCAGTAGGCATGATGGGCATCGGTATTTTGCTAGAAAATGCGGGCAATGACCGTTATCAAGCCCAATTGTACGCGCAAGGCGTAGGAATGCCCAAAGGTTTAGGCGGGTTAATTGAGAGTGCGGGCGATGATGATTATTTTGCCAGTGGCGGCATGTTGAGCAGTTACGGCACATCAGGCGTTTTTCATGCTGCGTCACAAGCTTACGGCATGGGCTGGCGGGATTTTTCGCCCCCCGTAACAGGCGGTCTGGGCATTTTAATTGACGGACAAGGACGCGATACTCTGCGGGCGGGTAATTTTTCACAAGGCGGCGGTTATTTTTTCGCGCTGGGCATTTTGCATAATGCGGGCAACGAGGACGATTCTTATTATGCTTCCCGCTATGGACAAGGTTTTGCGGCGCATTCAGCTGTTGGCGTTTTACTTGAAGACGGTGGAAATGATAACTACGCTGGATTGCAAGGCGCATTACAAGCGGCGGCGTGGGATTTAAGCCTTGCGGGGCTATTTGATTCTGCGGGCAATGATAGTTATCTCACGCCTGTACAATTTTTTTCCCAAGCCTCTGCCGCACACAATAGTTTTGCATGGCGCGTTGATAATGCGGGACGTGATATTTATCAATGGTCAGCTGACTCAAAAATTCCAAGTAATGAATATCACGGGGGACAAAGTTTTGCTATTCAAATAGATATAGGACAACAAAATGACCAATATCCCAAAATTGACTACAACAATCAACAACAGAACTTACAAGAATTTGCCATAATACTAGACAAATAAATTTTAGCCGCTGGTTTCATTATTTTTTATTCTTCCCGTTCACTTTCCCAGTCAAAAAACTCTTATGAAAATTCTCGTTAGCAATGATGATGGTTATTTATCCTCTGGTTTAGCATGTTTAGTAGAAACGTTAAAACGCCGTGCACAAGTCACGGTGGTTGCCCCTGACCGCAATCGGAGCGGGGCAAGTAATTCATTGACTTTAGAATATCCATTGCGTCCGCAAACGGCGGAAAATGGGTTTATTTTTGTTGATGGCACGCCCACAGATTGTGTACATCTCGCCGTCACGGGCTTGTTAGATGAGCAGCCCGATATTGTGATTTCTGGCATTAATTTTGGCGCGAATTTAGGAGATGATGTGATTTATTCCGGCACAGTCGCGGCGGCAATGGAAGGACGTTCGCTGGGTTTGCCTGCGATTGCGGTATCGCTAGCCAGTTATCAATGTGCGCATTTCCCCACAGCGGCAAAAGTGATTGATACGTTATTAGACAATTTACAAGCGCATAAATTGCAATTGCCTGTTAATACGATTTTAAATGTCAACGTGCCAGATGTGCCTTTTGAAGAATTAAAAGGGATTAAAATCACCCGTTTAGGCAGTCGTCACCGCTCGGCGGGCATTATTAAAAGTGCTGACCCACGCGGTCGTCCGATTTATTGGATTGGTGCCCCCGGCGATGTGCAAGATGCTAGTGAAGGCACGGATTTTTATGCAATTCGGAATAATTTTGTTTCAATCACGCCGTTGCATATTGATTTAACAAATTACACCGCAGTGGAATTAACACAAAACTGGTTAAACAAGGGGAATTTATGAAACCCAACCCAGAAAAATTAGTCCGTTTTGATTGGGCAATTAAAACGATATTACGCGATAAAGCCAATTTCGATATTTTGGAAGGTTTTTTAAGCGCGTTATTAAAAGAAGACATTACGGTTTTAGAAATTTTAGAAAGTGAAAGTAATCAAGAATATCAATTGAAATTCAATCGGGTTGATTTGTTAGTAAAAGACAGTCAAGGGCGATTAGTGATTATTGAAATTCAAAACCAGCGCGAAAGTGATTATTTTCATCGGATTTTGTTCGGAGTTTCCAAAGCAATTATCGAGCATATTGAAGAAGGCTCTGCGTTTTATAACGTTAAAAAAGTGATTTCTATCAGCATCCTATATTTCAATTTAGGGCTGGGGGATGATTATATTTATCACAGCGCGAATGAGTTTCGGGGTTTGCATACCAATAATTTGCTGAGATTGGGAAATCGCAGCCAATTAAGTGAAGCGCATAAAATTTTCCCTGAATACTATTTAATTAACGTCAATAAATTTAAAGACTTAATTAAAGAGGATTTAGATGAGTGGATTTATATGCTCAAACATTCTGAAGTGAAAGCTGAATTTAAGGCGAAAAACATTACTAAAGCCCGCGAAAAATTACGCCTGATGCAAATGAGTTTGGAGCAAAGACGCGGATATAGCGACTTTTTAACTGATGTTGCCGTTGCTCAAGACATCGAACGCACCGCACGGGAAGATGGTTGGGAAGAAGGACGTGAGGAGGGGCGTGAGGAGGGGCGTGAAGAAGGTCGTGCTGAAGGACGACAAGAGGGAATAGCAAAAGGAAGAGAAGAAGGGCTTAGTGAAGGGCGTGCCGAAGGCGAATATAAGGCAAAACTTGAATTAGCGAAAAAGTTACTTGCAAGTGGCATGTCATTTGAACAAGTCAGTACGCTCGTTGGTGTATCTGTGAATCAATTACAGCAAGATGCGTGAGACCGCTTGTTTAGCCAATTAAAATGTGACATAACTGTTAAAATTAGAGGTTACGCAGTTAAGCAGCATTTTTGATTAAATGTGCTTCTTTGTCTGAACTGCGTAATGTCTAAATTGTACAAAACTGCCTATATTTGCCCTAAAAAATGTTATTTAACCATGCTCAAGAACGGCTTATTGAACGTTTAAAAATTCGTGGAATTCATCATCCCGCAATTCTTAAAGCAATGCGCCATGTTCCACGCCATTTATTTATTGATGAAGCTTTAGAAAGTCATGCGTATACAGACCATGCGTTGCCCATTGGTTATGGACAAACGATTTCACAGCCGTATATCGTGGCTTTAATGACTGAAAGTTTGCTAAATCATGGCAAAATGGAACGCGTCTTGGAAATCGGAACAGGATGCGGCTATCAAACAGCCGTGTTAGCAGAAGTAGCAAAAACTGTTTATACCGTTGAAAGAATTCGCTATTTAGCAGAAAAAGCGCAAGAACGTTTATTGCAAATGAATTACCACAATGTGGCATTCCGTTATAGCGATGGACATTGGGGTTGGGAAGAATACGCACCTTTTGACGGAATTTTAGTAACCGCCGCGCCTGAATCTGTGCCTGATGAACTTTTGACGCAATTGGCAATTGGCGGATGTATGATTATTCCAGTCGGCGAACAACGCGGACAACAACGCTTACTTAAAATCGTTCGTACTCGTAGCCGTTTTGAACAGAGTGTGTTGGAAGAAGTCAGTTTTGTGCCTTTACGGGGAGGCATTAGTTAATTCAGTCTAAAAAATCTATATTTCGTTGCTATGTTTGTGCATTTGCCGTTACTTTTCTTCGTCTATATTTTGCTTTTCGCGCCATCCATTTTTTTACAGGTTGCATCTTTGTTCGCCACTAAATTAATCCTGAGCAGTGAACTATTAAAAATCTTAATGCTTGTATTTTTTATCCTTAATAAATACTATTATCATTATTGGTAATTTCAATACCTATTGCAGTAACAATTAAAAACCTCTATGCTTCTCTGCGAAATAATCAAAGGAGTCATCAAGCTGTTTTAAACACTTGGTTTATATGTTTGTAACATTTTTGCTGGGCTTTCAGTAAAGCATGTGCAGGCAATGTATCGCAAAAAGTAAAACGAAACCACCTGAAAGGAGGAGACATGGCAAATTATCAAGCTATGTACGATTTATCAATGAATAATCCCACGCAATTCTGGGGTGAGGCTGCTGAAGCAATTGATTGGTATAAAAAACCAAGCAAAATTTTGGATGATAGCTTTCCTCCTTTGTATCGTTGGTTTAGTGATGGTGAATTAAATACCTGCTATAACGCAATTGACCGTCATATTGAAAAAGGACGCGGTGAACAACTGGCGTTAATTTATGACAGCCCCGTTGCTCAAGCTAAAGCAAAATATACCTATAACCAATTGCGTGACCGCGTAGCAGCTATTGCTGGCGCGTTGCAAAAAATCGGCGTGCAAAAAGGTGACCGCGTCATTATTTATATGCCCATGGTCGCAGAAGCCCCGATGGCAATGTTAGCCTGTGCGCGGATTGGTGCAATTCATTCAGTCGTATTTGGCGGATTTGCCTCTAAAGAATTAGCAACACGGATTGAAGATGCAAAGCCTAAAGTCATTATGTCGGCTTCTTGCGGGATTGAAGGTCATCGGGTTATTCAATATAAACCTTTGTTAGACGATGCTATTAACTTATCTAACCATAAACCAGAGCACTGTGTCGTTTTACAACGTCCACAAGCAACCGCTGAATTAGTTGCAGGGCGCGATTTTGATTGGGAAGAATTAGTTAAGCATTCTAATCCAGCCGCTTGTGTTCCTGTCAAAGCCACTGACCCACTGTATATTCTTTATACCTCTGGTACAACAGGTATTCCTAAAGGGGTTGTGCGCGATAATGGCGGTCATGCGGTCGCACTCATGTGGTCAATGCGTTACATCTACAACATGCAACCGGGTGAAGTTTACTGGGCAGCTTCTGATGTGGGTTGGGTCGTTGGACATTCTTATATTGTTTATGCACCGCTACTGTATGGATGCACAACGGTGGTTTATGAAGGCAAACCCGTCGGCACACCTGATGCGGGTGCATTTTGGCGGATGATTGAAGAGTATGATATTAAAATACTTTTCACCGCACCGACTGCTTTCCGTGCGATTAAAAAAGAAGACCCGCACGCTGAATTTTTGAAAAAGTACGATTTAAAAGGTTTCCGCAATCTGTTTTTAGCGGGTGAACGGTGCGACCCCGATACACTATTGTGGGCGCAAGAAATTTTGAAAGTGCCTGTTGTCGACCACTGGTGGCAAACTGAAACAGGTTGGGCGATTGCCGCAAACTGCTTAGGCATTGAGCAAATGCCAATTAAAGCCGGTTCTCCCACTAAACCCGTGCCCGGTTTTGATGTACGCTGCTTAGATGAATCTGGTGACGAGATTAAAACGCCCGATAAAATTGGCAATATCGTTATCAAATTACCAATGCCTCCCGGTTGCTTACCGACTTTATGGCAAAATGATCGTCGTTTTATCGAATCTTATCTCAGCGCCTATCAAGGTTACTATTTAACTGGTGACGCAGGTTATAAAGATAAAGATGACTATGTTTATATCATGAGTCGGATTGACGACATTATTAACGTCGCAGGACACCGCTTATCGACAGGCGGCATGGAAGAAGTATTAGCTTCCCATCCTGACGTTGCCGAATGTGCAGTTATCGGGGTTTATGATGCCATTAAAGGTGAAATTCCACTTGGTTTAGTGGTATTAAAAACCGGCATTAACCGCACCGACAAAGAAATTGTCAACGAATTAGTACAACGGGTACGCGACAAAATCGGTGCTGTAGCTTCTTTCAAAGTTGCAACCGTGGTTAAACGTTTACCCAAAACCCGTTCTGGTAAAATTTTACGCGGAACAATGAAGAAAATTGCCGAAGGACACGAATATAAAACCCCTGCAACCATTGATGACCCAGCGATTTTAAATGAAATTGAAGAGTCATTAAAGAAAATTGGCTATGCAGCCAACGCAATTTCAGAAAACACTTAAAAACTCAATTTCTGATGTTTGAAAAACCAGACATCAGATAACACCATTAAAGGAGCATTCATGACTCAACTTTCCTCAGCGGGCGCACGTTTCCGCAGTGCCGTCGAAACTGAAAGACCTTTGCAAGTTGTTGGCACAATCAACGCCTACAGCGCAATGTTGGCTGAACGAGCAGGCTTTAAAGCCATTTACTTATCAGGTGCTGGCGTTGCAAATGCTTCTTTTGGCTTACCCGATTTAGGGATTACCATGTTAAACGACGTGGTTGAAGACGCAAGCCGCATTACTGCCGCCACTGAAGTCCCCTTATTAGTCGACATCGACACTGGCTGGGGCGCAGCATTTAACATCTCTCGCACCGTCAAAGAAATGATTCGCGCAGGGGTTGCTGCAGTTCACATTGAAGACCAAGTACAAGCTAAACGTTGCGGACACCGTCCTAACAAATCCCTAGTTTCTACTGAAGAAATGGTTGACCGTGTAAAAGCCGCTGTTGACGCAAAAACGGATTCCCAATTCGTCATTATGGCGCGTACTGATGCCTACGCCAACGAAGGCAAACAAGCCGCCATTGACCGCGCTTGTGCTTATGTAGAAGCTGGTGCAGACATGATTTTTGCTGAAGCACTTTACACTTTAGAAGACTACAAAGGGTTTACCGATGCAGTTAAAGTTCCAGTGTTAGCGAACATTACAGAGTTCGGCAAAACGCCCTTATTCACCGTTGAAGAGTTAGGCAATGTGGGTGCGCGTTTAGTGTTATATCCCCTTTCCGCTTTCCGCGCCATGAGCAACGCTGCAATTCAAGTGTACGGGGCGATTCGCCAACAAGGCACACAAAAAGAAGTCGTAGGGTTAATGCAAACCCGTAACGAACTATATGAAGTGTTAGGCTATCACGCCTACGAACAAAAATTAGATGCACTCTTTACCAAAGAAGGAAAATAACATGTCAGAAGCCAAAGTTGTTGATAAAAATGCTGGAGGATTACGCGGACAAGTTGCAGGACAAACCGCTATTTGTACCGTTGGTAAAGCCGGCTCTGGTTTAACCTATCGTGGTTATGAAATTGAAGAATTATCTGAAAAATCCACTTTTGAAGAAGTCGCTTACTTGTTGTTATACGGAAAATTACCCACACAACCAGAGTTAGACAACTACAAACAACGCTTACGCAGCTTACGCGGCTTACCTGCTGCCTTAAAAAGCGCGTTAGAAGTCATTCCCGCAAACGCTCACCCTATGGACGTAATGCGTACAGGTTGCTCCGTATTAGGGACATTAGAGCCAGAAGAAAGCTTTGAACAACAACACGATATCGCTGACCGCTTATTAGCCACTTTCCCAGCGATTCTCTGCTACTGGTATCGTTTCGTCACTTACGGACAACGTATTGACGTATACACCCCAGAAGACAGCTTAGCCGGTCATTTCTTACACATGTTACACGGCAAAGCCCCGAATGAAAAACACAAACGTTGTATGGATGCTTCTTTAATTCTGTACGCCGAGCACGAATTTAATGCTTCCACATTCACCTCTCGTGTTTGTGCTGCTACATTATCTGATTTCTACTCTTGCATCACTGGCGCGATTGGTTCTTTACGCGGTCCTTTACACGGCGGCGCGAACGAAGCAGCGATGGCACTCATCGAAAAATTCCACAACCCAGAGGAAGCAACCACTGGCTTGCAAGACATGTTAGCTCGTAAAGATAAAATCATGGGCTTCGGTCACGCGGTTTACTCCAAATACGACCCACGCAACGCGACTATTAAAGCATGGTCCAAAACTTTATCTGAAGACGTTGGCGGACAAAACTTATACGCTATCTCTGAAGCCGTAGAAAAAGTGATGTGGGATGAGAAAAAATTATTCCCTAACTTAGACTTCTACAGTGCCAGTGCCTACCACTTCATGGGCATTCCCACCCCCTTATTCACTCCTATTTTCGTGATGTCACGGATTACAGGCTGGGCAGCTCACGTTATGGAACAACGCGGCAATAACAAGTTAATTCGTCCAAGCGCAGAGTACATCGGACCCGAAAGCCGTCCTTATGTCACGATTGACCAACGTTAATTAATCTTATTTTCCCTCACCCTCACCTGATTCTCAAAAGGAGTTGGGGAGGTATGGGG
>CAZKST010000112.1:0-9493 GCA_964555395.1 uncultured Thiotrichaceae bacterium
CATCTAAACGTTGATACTTACGATTTTTATTATTGTCGTTTTCATCCTGTTGCCCTACGTTATACGGCGGATTTCCTAAAATAACGAAAATCGGTGAGTCCTTTTGGCGTTTCACCCGTTCTATATTTTCAGGAATATTAAAACCAAATCCATATTGTTTTCCTTCTAACATTTCAAACGTATCAACTAAACAAATCCCTTGAAATGGCTCGTATTTACCCGTTTTCTCATAATAAGCATGTTCTATATTCATACTTGCGATGTAATACGGTAACAACATCACTTCATTACAATAGAGCGATTCTTTATATTTATGCTCTAAATTTAATGGGTTAATCTCCTGCAATACCCGCAAAATAAAGTTGCCTGTACCTGTAAACGGGTCGAGAATATGCACATCGGGGCTTGATAAGCTTTTAGCAAATTCGCGTTTTAAAATCGCTTGCACCGAATTCACCATAAAATCAACAACAGGTTGCGGGGTATAAACAATGCCGTGTGTATCTGCCACTTTAACCGCAAAACCTTGAAAAAAGTTTTCATAAATAGCGTTTAAAAAATCTTGTTTGCGGCTGTAGGCGTGAATTGTGCTAGCAGTTTCTTCGATAGCGATATAAAAACGGTCGAGACTTTTTAAAAATTCTTTGCGACTGAATGATTTAACCGTTAACGCTTGAATAACTTTTTCAATTTCGCGAGCGATAACATTTTTACTAACAAAATCAGGATTATCAAAAATCGTTCTAAATAAACGCTCAGTTAATAAATGCTGCACTAGCATTTCTATCACAGCATCTTGTGACAGATTAGGGTTGATTGACACACGACAAATGCTTGAAAAATCTTCAAATGCGAGCGTAAAAGCTTTATTCGTCTTTAATTCGCTATTGATAATTTTGACTAAAGACTTGCCCAGCTCGCCGACTTTATCCTTGAATGCCTCGATTGCCTCTTCCCATTGCTCATAAACGGGCGGCTTATAGCTTAAAAATAAGTCTAAAGCGGTGATTAAATGCGCTGGATTTTCAGTCGATTCTTCAAACACTAAATTACCATGTTGATATAAAATCACATATTCAGGACTTTGAAATAAAATATTATCCTTCGGATAACCTTCTTTAAATTTTTTCTCAACTTCTTTCTTCAGCTTGTCTTTGGTATCCTTCGCTTCCCAAATCCCATATAACAAAACTTTCGTTTGTTTATCCACTAATGCGCCGTCGGCTCTTAACGGTTTGCGTTTATCGCGTTTAATTGAATATTGCTCAACTAAATCAAGCTGAGGAAATTGACTTAAGCAATGACGCAGTAAAGCAGAAAATATCGGCGCGACCGCGCCCTCATTCTTCTGATTTGCTTCTAACAAATCTTTTAATTGAGCATAATAATCTCTAATCGCTTTACTACTCGGCTTTACATTCAAAGGCATTTTTTTATATCCATCAAAGGGCAATTTTTTTAAAATACGTTCTTAAAATAAAATAGAGACCTACTAGGTTTTCAAAACCTAACAGGTCTTTAAAAAAATAAATCATAAATTTATTTCTTCGCCTGAAATAATCCCGCTAAATAAGGTAATAGCTTTTTCTCATTCATAATTCGAATTTTGAACATACTACTAAAATTATCCACTTTCTCATTTTCTAAACCAGAAACTAATAATAGTGAATAATCAGGGTTAATATTCAATTTCTTACGCAATTCTTGATATTTATTAATTGAATCGCGAAACTCGCCTGATTTGCATTCAATCCACAAAGGTAGATTGCCATTGATTAAGAAAAAAATATCAATTTCATTTTGCTGATGAGTCGTTGCAGAAACAATTTTAGAACTACGCAAACAGGCAAAAGGGTATTTGTTGGCAAGCAAAAAGGAAGCAACTTTCATAAAAACATACCATTCTAACCAATCACCATTGAAGAAATTTTGAATTTGTGGCGAATTATTCAGAACAAGAGAAATAGTATTGAATTCTTTATTAAACTGATAACGAGAGAAAAACGCGAATTCATACGCTGTTTGACAAAATCGTTTAATAAATTTTACTTCTTCTTGTGCATACTCTTTTAATTCAATCTTGAATCTGTCATACCCTTTACGTTGTCGATAACGAATTCCTTCTAGCAACTTATCTAAAATCGCTAAATTATCCCCTATCAACACCGCAATTTCATCAAAATAACCAGAAACATCAGAGGCTTGTACATTTGGCTCAATTTGAATATTACGGGTTTTAAACCAATCCACGACAGGTTGAAAATTATTCAATTCAGCAGCATAAGATTGATTTTCAAACACATAACCTTCAGGTACAACTATCTTTTCTGTGGGTTTTGGCGTAGTTGTATTTTTTTGATTAAATTCTTTAAATAAAGAAGTGCTTAATGTCGGTGCATCTGTTTTAGCGGGTAATGTTACGGTGTTATTCTCAGTCAATTCTTCAAGTTGCGCTTTTAATGCAATTTTTTCATTCGTTAATGTGATTAATTTATCAACGAGCTGTTTTAACTTTAGCTCTGTTTTATCACTATTTTGTTTTAATTCTTTATATTTTTGCCCAACTTCTAAAAAGCGATTGACTGCTGTTTCTACAAGTTTAACGGTATCAACAACTTTAGCTTCTTTTTTGCATTTTGGACAAGGTACTGTTTTACCAAGATGGGTATTTGCAACTTCTTTTAAAAATTGACAGTGTGGACATCTTAAAATAGCCATGCGATAAACATCCAAGAAAAATAATTTATATAAAATAAGTTTCAGATAAAAATGAACTGCGTAACTTTTAAAGTTATCATTTTTTAATAATTACGATGAAAATTTTATATAAATTAAAAATAATGAAATAAAAGGAAGGTTGCTTAAGTAAATGCTTAATTCAGAGTTAAATATAATGATAAATATTATCACAAATTTGTTCTGAAAATTAACGTAAATTCAGTGATAGGAGTTACGCAATTCACCTTTTATCTCGTTCCCATGCACTGCCATTAAGTTAAGGATGTTTGTAGGGTGGAATAGCGAAGCGTGTTCCACCACGACGTTCCGCAAAAGTTGAGTAAAACAGAGGATAACCCAAACGGCGGAATATGGCTTGCGCCTATTCCACCCTATATTTGTGCTTAACTTAATGGCTTTGACGTAGGAGTGTGGGAACGGGATAAAAGGTGAACTGCGAACTCCTATTATTGTGCTGATAAACAGTCTTGATGGGCTTCCTATCGTCAGCCCATCCTAGCGTTGTTTTTCGTCTGAACTTGCTCCAACAAACCTGCTAGGCTTTTAAAACCTAGCAGGCTTTTGTTTTAAAACTGTTTTCTAATGAATACCAAACAATTGTTGACTGTCGCCATTGGCATAGCGAATTTCAAAATCGCTTAGTCCATCGCCATTAACATCTAATAACGGCACAATAGAGGTTTTTCCCTCTGTGTGCGCATTTTTGCGTACTACATAATCCCAACGACCGCGAACGGTGGTGATTTCACCTGTGCTAGAGGGGGTTGGTAATTCTGCAATACCGTTGTTGAAAAAGGTCGGGCTGGCTTTGCCTGTAATAGTAAACGCATTCATTAGTTCAGTTTCATTTGCCGCTGTTGGTGCAAATACTTGTTCGACAAAAATACCTGCTTGAATTTCATATACTACAACTACTTCTACGCCGTATGTGCCCATACGGGTAAAAATGCCGCTGTTGCCAAAAGATGAGCCTATAGTAATCACGCCTTGTGAGCGGACGGCAAAATAATTGAGCGCGTCATTGATTGCAGTGACTTGCAATGAACCTGTGTTTAAAATGCTGGCTTGCAAACCATAATCCGCTAAATAGTTGGTTAATAAAGGTAAATACGCTACAGGCTGCATCCAAATTTGTCGCCCTGTGTGGGTCACAAATTGAATTGAACCATCTAACTCATAAGTTATACCGAGCGGAATATCGCTAACCAAAGCAACATTTTCACCGTTTTCATACAGTTGCCGTGAGAATTGTTGTATATGGCTAGGACGCAATAAGCGCAATTCGGTCGGGGTAATCAACACATAATAACCATTTTGATAGGCAATTAATTGATAACCTTCGCCATTTTTCTCTAGCAATAATTTATTAATCGCCGCTAAAATTCCGCCTGTTACGCCATTTTTCACAATATCTTCACTTAAATCAATGCCATTAGCTGCATCAAATAAGTTAAAGCTATCCGCTGGATTTAACATGCAATTTAAATTCAGCGAAGCGGGAATTAATGCGTTGTTGTCAAACAACGTGCCGCGACATAATTTTGCGCTACTGCTAACAGTTGTTCCTTTACCAATCAAGATATTACGCAGTTCACTGCCTGCTAACACAGTTACATTTTGTAAGCTAGCCGTGCCTGCATTGCCATTTTTATCTTTTACATCAAAGATGCCAGTGAGAATTCCGCCTTCAATCACCGTATTAGGTAATAAAATAATTGCATGGGGAGATGTACCGTCAATTGTGCCGAGATTTTTAATTGTGCCGCCGAGTGTACCGCCTTGCAGCGTGCCGTAAATATCAACACGCGGACTATCAAGTTCTGCCCCGTCATTATTGTAGAAACAATTAATCGCCGTTGTTGCACCTTCTAACGTGGATTTACAACTATTTGCATTGTCATTGTCTTTGATAAGTAAGCGTAAAATATTGGGAACGCCTAATTTTGCATCTCCCGTGACGTTGAATAATTCAATATTCAATTCGCGGGTATCTTCCGCTTTAGGATTATCAATCAGGGTGATTTCTAGCGTTTTATCGGCTATATCTTGATTGCGCCAGATAAGTGAGCCTGCTTTGCCCGCGTAGTAGTCAACGTTTATTTTAGCGGCATTGCTAATATTGGGCTTTTCTACAAGCTCATATTGCACGCCGATTTCGCCCGTTTTACCCCCCACGCGGCTGATGTTGATTTTTACCACGCCATTATTTTCATAGACTTCTTTTACACTTACGTTGTCTTTGAATTGAATGGTTGTGCTGTCGTCGTCAATAATTTTAATCGTGGCTTGAGCAGAACCTAAAGTCACGCCTTGATTTATCGTTGCATCGCTTGTAGATAGACTAATCGCTAAACTAAAGCGTTCTTCTGTTTCGGCTGAATCATCATCAGTGATGATAATTTTTAAAGTTTTTGTTCCCGATTCGCCATCTGCCCAGATTAACTCGCCGTTATCAGGTGCAAAATCACGGTTCGCTTGTGCAGTATCTTCAACGAGTTGATAATTAATGCGTACTTCGCCATCACTGCCGTCAGCGCGCACGACATCAATAGTCAATTGTTTTTGATTTTCTTCCACCGTGTAGCTTTGTAAGGCTAAATAAACCGTGCCTGCGTGAGTTATAGGCGGTGGCGTTGTATAGAGACTATTGCTAATTTGTACCGTTGTTGTTGCGGGCACTGCTAAAACACTGTTTTCACTTGGATTGTATAAAGCAACATTAAATTGCTCTTCACTTTCGGTCAATGTGTCGCTGTAAATAGGAATCGTAATCCATTGTGAATTACCATCATTCGCTGCGAACGTTAAAGTATTTTGCATAGACACATAATCCACATTGCCAACTGCGTCGCCGTCACGGGTTTGATAGCTCACCGTTAATGCTTGGCTTAAATCGCCCGCTCGTTTCACTTCTAGCAATATTTTGGTATCGCTTTCACTGACACGATAAATGGATTGGGCAAAATAAACGCGGGGTTGCGTAGAATCTTGCGAAGTGCTTGGCGTGCCTGTGCTGTCTGCAATGTGTAAAGTTGCTTTGCTAATCGCGCCAATCGTCGCGCCGCCTTGGGCATTGCCTAATTGCAATTGCACCGTTTCCGTGCCTTCAACGACCGTATCAGCATTGAGTGGATATTGCAGTGTTTTGGCTTGTGCATCGCCCGCCATCCAGCTAACTGTGTTCGTGGTAGGGGTTTTATAATCCACATTTACGCTTGCCGTGCCGCCTGTCACTGTCACATCTGCGCTAATTGCGCCTTCAGTGCCGCCTAAACGATTGAGGCTAATGGTTGCAATGCCATCCGCTTCAGCAGCGTTATAAGTGCTAGTGCTAAATTGCACAAGTCCTTGTCCGCCAACGGGCGTATTGATAATGTGAATAACTGCTTTGCTAATTACGCCTAACTGTGCATTCGCGCCTGTTGCATTTGTTAATTCTAAAGTAAAGGTTTCTGTTTCTTCGTTGAGACCATCTACTTGAATCGGAATTTCTATAAAGCGCAAATTGCTATCACCACTTGCCCATGTGAGCGTCCCTTTCGTTTCAGTAAAATCTTCACCCGCTGTGGCTGTACCGTTAGTGGTTTGATAGTTCACACTGACTTCGCCCACACTGCTTGCTGCGCGGGTGATTAAAATTAGTATTTTACTATTTAACTCATTAACATAGTAATCTGCGGTTGCAATTTGAAGACTGCTAAAGGCGGCCGTATCAAAAATGCTCACGGTTGCAATATTGCTGCTAGTGAGGGTCGCGCCGCCTTGGGGATTAGACAAGACAACGTTAAATTGCTCTGTGGATTCATTCAGTCGGTCACTGCGTAAATTTACCGTTAAAAACTTATCGCTACTGTCGCCATCTGCCCATGTGAGTGTGCCTGTCGTGGCTTCCACGTCTTCGCTTAAAGTTGCAGGATTGCTAGCACTGCTTGCGGTTGTCACAGTATAAGTCACGCTGACTTGTCCCGCTGAGCCATTGAGACGTTTGACAGGAATTGTAACGCTTTCGCCTTCATTGCCCGCCCAATAAGCCGCTGTTACGCTGTCAAATTCTAAACTGCCCGCAAGTGCAAAGGTGGCAGTACATGAATGGGCGGCATCCATGGTGACAATGCCATCCGTACAATCCGCATCGCCCGACCAGCCTGTAAATCCCCAGCTTGGGTTAGCAGTAGCGATTAATTTAACTTGTGTATTTTCATTAAACTCTTGGGAACAACTCGCTCCAGTGACTCCATTTAAACTACATTGTAATGTCCCATCTTCGGTACTTGCTGAACCTTGCCCAATAACATTGAAAGTTAAAAGATAAGAGGGGACTTTATCAATTTGTGCTGTACAGGCTTTATTAGTATCTAAGGTTAAAGTTAATGGGTTTGTCGTCAGATTGGAACAACCGACGCTCCCCGTCCATTTAACAAAACGATTCCCTGAACTTTCTTTTGCGGTCAACGTTACAGCGGTATTTTGCTCATAACGATAACAATTGACACCACAACTTGTGCCTGCGGGAGATACAGAAACTGTACCCGTGCCTGTTCCTGTGGTGCTGGTGCTCACTTGTGCGGTCGGAATTGCCTCAAATTTAGCTGTACAGGTTTTGCTGGTGTCGACGGTGAGTGATGTGCTCGCAGTTGTCCCTGAGCATGAGCCGCCCCAAGAAACGAAGCGATAGCCAGTATTTGGGGTTGCGACGAGGGAATGCGTGGCAATGTCGGTATATTCTTCTGAGCAGTCGCTGGGGCAATTCACCCCATCCGTTGTGACTTTACCAGACCCTACAACGGTGACAGCAAAATAATAAGTAGGCGGCGGTGGAGAGACATAAGTAAAGGTTGCAGTACAGGTTTTATTACTGTCTAAGGTAAAACTGCTGCTACATCCTGCACCTGTCCAGCCGCTGAAAATGTGGTCTGTGCCAGCAGTCGCGCTTAAAGAGATGGGGCTATTTATGGCTAAAGGCGATGATGTGCAGCTTGTCCCGCAATTAATACCGCCGCTGCCTGTCACTGTGCCAGAACCGCTTTTATTAATGGAGACGGTGTAGTTAGTTGTGGATGTTATGAAATTTGCAGTACACGTTTTTGCCGCACTTAAAGTGACATTAGCTGTATGACTTGTGCCTGAGCAATCGTTTGTCCAGTTGTCAAAAATATAGCCTACGTCTGGTGTAGCCGTTAAGGTGACAGTTGCGCCTTGTGCAAGGGTTTCTGTGCAATCGCTTCCGCAATTGATGCCTGTCGCTGTCACTGTGCCATTACCTGTTTTGTTGACAGTTAAAGCGTGTGTGATGGCTGTAAAAGTTGCTGAACAGGTTTTGTCGCTGTCTAAGGTTAGGGTGAACGGATTAGTTGTCTCTGATGAGCAGTCGCTTGTCCAGTTTGTGAAGGTGTATCCTGTATTTGGAACTGCGGTTAATTCAATCGTGCTATTGATGGGGGCTGTTTCGCTACAGTCTGCTGTTCCGCAATCTATGACTGGAGTTGAGCTTTTTGTACCCGTGATTTTGCCATTGCTCGGTGCAGTAATGGTGAGGGTTTTGTTGACAGTGACTGTGTTAAATGTTGCTGTACAGGTTTTATCTGTGCTAACAGTAACCGTTGTTTTTAAAGGATTTGAGCCATCAACAGTACCGCATCCACTAGACCAACTTGTAAGCTCTGAACCAGCATCAGGGATAGCAGTTAAAACAATCTCTGTTCCTGTCGCTACTTTTTTGCTACAGCTTGCCGATGTGCAGTTAAGGATGTCTGTTGTGCCTTCCTTGCCTGTCACAGTGCCTGAGCCACCGCCGCTGAGGGTTGTGGTGAGGGTGTTAGCGTTGATGAAAGTAGCGGTACAGGTTTTATCGGCTGTTCCTAATGCAACGGTGCTAGTATTTGCGCCTGTGCTGGTACAGTCGCCCGCTGACCAACTAGAAAATAATGATGTTGCTGTTTCTGTTGCGGTTAGGGTGATGGTACTATTTTCAGGAAAGTCATGAGCGCAAGGACTGCTAGTGTTGTTACAACTTACGGGTGTTGTCCCGTCAGTGATTGCAACAGTACCCGTTCCTGATACTGTAGTTGTCAATTTTTTGTTAATTACGGTAGGCGTAAAAGTGATTGCGCAGGTTGTGTCATCGGCTAAAGTAATTTTATTTGCGCTGACAGTCACGCTTGTTGAGGGTGTACTGGTTAAATGACATGTCCAACTGCCTGCTGTGTGATTAACGCCCGCAGTTGCTGCTAAGGTAATTTCGCTATCTTGTGTAAAAGTACAAGAGCTTGTAGTGCAGGTTGTCGCGCCTTTTGTGGCAGACACTGTGCCCGTCCCTGTCGTGGTTAGTGTGAGTGTTTTATTGGGTTTCAGTGCAAATGTTGCAACACAATTGCTTTTGTCGCTGTCTAAGGTAAGTGATGTAGTAGATGATGAACCGCTACAATCCCCTGACCATCCTGCAAAAGTTGAGGTTGCGTCGGCTTCTGCGGTCAGTGCGATAGATGCCCCTGTTAAAAAATTATTTTCTGTACAAGGGGATGTACCAGAATTGCAAGTTAAAGTTTTGCTACTGGAGGTTGCTGTTACTTTTCCATCACCTGAACCCGATTTATTGAGCGTTAATTTTGAATTAAAAGTTAAAGTACAGGTTTTATCGCTGTTCATCGTAAGCGGTAAGCTTGTACAATCCCCGCCCCAAGTAGCAGTCACCCCAGTAGTGGGGGAAGTGGTTATAGCAACATCATTTGTACCCTCAAAGAAAGCGCAGGAACTT
>CAZKST010000113.1:0-5609 GCA_964555395.1 uncultured Thiotrichaceae bacterium
TTACCTGTTACGACACTGGCAATAGCTGAAACTATTGCACTCCATTTAAAGTGAGTTTGCCATAATGTGTTTTTACCCAGCTTTGGCGGAACGTCGTGGTGGAATACGCTTTGCTATTCCACCCTACAGCCCTCATTCGCAAAAACATTGGAACGAGATGAATTTTCGCCGAACTCAGCTTATTTAAATACTTGGTCTAATGGCACAAAAGTGCTTTGCGGTTCGTTCATTTTGAACACTTTAAACACTTTTTCGGTCAACGCATCAGATGCGACGAAATCGTTATAAGCGCGTTCTAACAAGCGTTTATAAACGGCTTTTTTAGGCTCTTCATCTTCTGGCATCATTTCTTTAGCTTGACCTAAGTAATCATGATAACGTTGCAGAATGTGCAAACGGTTAACAAACACCACTTGGCTATCGTACTCGATTTCAAAGTAGTCTAAAAAATCTTCCGCAGAACTGAGTCGTTTTAACTCTTCTTCAAAAGTTGCCATAGTATTCAAACTCCTGTGAGTACATGTAGGGTTTTAGGTTTTAAAATCGTCAAATATCAATTACTTGATTTATTCATTTGAAGCAAGCATTTCGCTTTCAATCAAGACATTTTTCAAGACTGTTGCGCCTAAACGGTCAACAGGGTCAAGTTCAATCACTTTATCTAACATCGCTCTACCAATGTCGAGCTGACCAACACGCAGATGTAAATAGCCTGCGCCTTTTAACGCCATCAAATAAAAACGGATTAAAGTCATGGGTTTATCTTGTAAATCACTTTCTTTTAATGCTTGCCAATCACTGGGGAAACCCATGCGTTGCCCTGTCAATAACAACGCCCGCCGTGCCACTTGTAAAGCATCTTCATAACGATGTTGATAGAAAAAAAAGCGATATAAAGCAACCAATACCGTTAAATTATCAGGCTCATAAAAAAATGAACGGAGTAACAATACTTCAGCAACTTCTTCACCGTAATTTTGTGCAGCTTCTTTTAACCATTGTTCAGCTTGGGGGTGAATTGTTTCTTCAAAATAGAGTTGTTCTGCACCAAAATCTAATAAATCCATACCATCTCTCGTTTGTTAAAGCATTGTTAATTATGATTTAATTGCTTTGGCAACTTTTGCCAGTGGTTTCACAGACACAAACATCTAAAGCATCACAGGCAGGACAAGGGTCTGCACTGGTTTTGGGGCGTACAGGTTTACCTTTAAGCTCGGATAATTGTTGTTCTAATTCTACGATGCGTTCCAACATGCACTCCATCGCTTTGCCAACAGGGTCAGAAATCAAATGATGGTCTAAATCAATCCCTTCTTTGCTGCGTATTTTGGTTGTTTTATTTTTTACAATTTTGCCGGGAATCCCAACCACGCTACAATGAGGCGGAATGTCTTTAACCACCACCGAATTTGCCCCGACGCGCACATTGTCGCCGATGCTAATCGCGCCTAAAATTTTTGCACCCGCACCAACTAACACGTTATTGCCCAAAGTAGGATGTCGCCGCCCTTTATTCCAAGAAGTTCCGCCTAAAGTCACGCCATGATATAAAGTAACATCATCGCCTACGATGGCTGTTTCCCCAATCACAACACCAATGCCATGGTCAATAAAAAAGCGATGCCCAATCGTCGCGCCGGGGTGAATATCAATATTTGTAATTAAACGACTGAAAAAAGCTAATAAACGCGCCAAATACCGCCAATTTTTGCCCCACAATTTATGTGAAAGCCGATGAAAAATAATGGCATGAACGCCTGGATAAGTTGTCAATACTTCAAGCGTGGTGCGAGCAGCGGGGTCACGCTGAAAAACACAGGCGACATCTTCGCGAATTTGTTGAAACAAAGTCAGGGGTTTTGCCAAACCTGGACAAACAACGCTAGTGGTAGAAGTTGACATTCTGAGCTTTCCCTGTTGAGTGGTGGGAGGAGGAGTCATCGGGTCGTTATCTAAAGGCATGTTTTAACGCCTCAATGTTTAGGTTTTAACATAACGAGCGATAAGCCGTTGCTGTATTTAAATCAAAATATAGGTTTTTTAAATAATGTGTGTCAGGAATACATTTTGTACAAGTGACATATTGCCGCACCCGTCCCAAAATTAAACTGGCTTGTTCACGATTGAGGAAAATACCGAGTTGCGCATAAACTTCAATCACAGTTTGCGTTCCCGAATGTTTACCTAGCACAAGTTGATGCTTACGTCCAACTTCAGCGGGGTCGAGCCCTTGATAATTTAACGGGTCTTTTAATAAACCATCCACATGAATTCCCGCTTCATGGGTAAAAACCCCCGCCCCGACAACGCTTTTTTGCCATGCTAAAGGACGACCAGAAGCGGCTGCCACCCGTTGCGATAAAGCAGGTAAATGATGGGAATCAATCTTTAAATCATAGCCATACAGTTGTTTTAAACCAATCACAACCTCTTCTAATGCCGCATTGCCTGCCCGTTCACCTAAACCATTCACTGTCGTGTTGACATGCGTTGCACCGCCGCGCACTGCTGCCAAAGTGTTGGCAGTGGCTAAGCCTAAATCATCATGTGCGTGCATTTCGATTTCGATGTCCACTGCTTCGCGCAAGCGTTTAATTCGGTCATACACTGCAAAAGGCTCTAAAATACCAACGGTATCGGCAAAACGAATGCGTCGTGCACCCGCTTTTTGTGCTGTCTCTGCGACTTGTAATAAGAAATCCATGTCGGCGCGTGAAGAATCTTCACCACCTACACCAACCTCTAATCCCATGTCTAACGCCCGTTGCACATGTTCTGTCACAGCAGCTAATACCCATTGCCGCGTTTGCCGTAATTTATGCTGAATTTGCTGGTCAGAAACGGCGATAGACACATCCACCATTTGCACGCCTAAATCGCGACACAGGGCTAAGTCTTCGGCTTTCATGCGACTCCAGACCAATAAACGCGCTTTTAAACCTAAAGCGGCAACTGCTCGAATGCTGTCACACTCTTCTGCGCCCATGGCGGGAATGCCTACTTCTAACTCAGGCACGCCAATAGTATCCAATTCTTGGGCGATGGCTAACTTTTCTTCCAAGCTAAAAGCAACCCCTGCGGATTGTTCGCCGTCGCGTAAAGTTGTGTCATCAATTACAACGGTTGCGGGCATCGTGAGCGATTGAGAGGTGTTATCACGCATAGATTGAATAGCATCCATTTGAGAAACTCAGCTAAAATCGTGGGAAAACGGGTTGTACTGCATTTTTAACAGTTAAAGCAAGCGATATGCCATGAATGTTTTTTAAATAAAAACAAAGTATAAACTTGAAAGTTGTCTGTTTTAGTCAGACATCACGCATAGACATTAGAAGAAATGTAGTAAATACGACAAAAAAGTTATATTGATATACACAGATGAAAAGTAAGTGATTTTTGAATATTTCTAAATTAAACTTAGCAGAATGTAGAGAAAAAGCACGAAATGTGCATGAGATTTTATGGAATTTAACTAGATAAAGTTTGCGTTTGCAGTTCGGCACAGCGTAGTTCTAAAGTTTGATTTTTTAAAGATAATTGCTGTTGTTTACGATAATTTGCAACATGTAATTGAATCCGTGCCATCACTTCCTCTAAATAAAAAGGTTTACAAATAAAATCTACAATACCTAATTGAAACGCTTCTAATTTTTCTTGCAAATCATCTACAGGATTTAACATAATCACTGGAATTTCTAAGTGCGCTACTTTTAAAGTTTCAATTAAATCTGTGAGCAAACATAGCCCCGAGTTTTTCTCAAATAAAATTAAATCAATCGCTTGTTGTTGGCAATATAAGACAATATTTTCAATATTTTTAAGAGTTAAAACTAAATAATCCAAAACCTTTAAATGCTGCTGTAAATTCAGCATTTCATTATCAAAAGTGGTTAACATCAAAATGGTAGTTGTTTGCGGTTGTTTCAATTCTAAATTTTGTAAACAACGATTTAAATAAATTTTGGCAGGTTTATCATTAGGATTGAGGGATAATACATTTTCAAATAAAACTTTAGCTTCGGAATATTCCTCTAAACCATAAACCATAATGCCAATTTCAAAATCCTCACGCGTTTGTTGTTTTAACGCAATAATTTCAGGGCTTTCACCATCATAAACTTCATAAACTGTAACGACTTCTGATTTACCTTTAACATGCACTGCGTCGATTAAACGAATTTGATATTCATGAGGATTGGTTAATTTTAAGTAAGTATCTGTTGTAATTAATAAAGGTGTGCCATAAGTTTTAGTTAATGCCTCAACCCGTGATGCTAAATTCACTGCATCAGAAATAACGGTGCTGTCCATGCGTTTATTGCCACCGACTGTGCCTAACATTAACAACCCCGTATTTAAACCAATTCCAATACTAATGGCGGGACGCTCAGGGCGTTGGCGGGTTGCGTTATATTCTTTTAGACGATTTAACATACTAATGGCGGCTTTTAACGCATCATTTGCGCAAGGAAATAACGCCATAATGGCATCGCCAATGTATTTATCAATAATGCCATTAAAGCGGCTAATTTCAGGTTCCATGCGGCTTAAATAAGCGTTAATAAATTTAAAATTATCTTGCGGGGTCATTTTTTCAGATAACGCAGTGAAATTACGAATATCTGCAAATAAAATGGTCATTTCTTTTTCAACATGGTCACCCAATTGCACTTCTAAAATATTTTCTTTACCTAATAATTTAAAGAACTCATGCGGGACAAAGCGTTTATACGCTTTACTTAATTGCGTCATTTTTTGCGTATGTAATAACTCTAAATGATTTAATTGACTATTATCATAAAACTCTTGCGAAGAAAATGCAGAATCGGTAATTGTCATTAAAACTTTTAACTCTTGTGCATCTAATAAAATAATTTGATGAATGACAACTTCAATTAAAACTGAAGAAACTTCTAAATGTAATTTATAATGAATAGGCTGATGATGACTTAATAACTCTTTAAGCATTGCCTGATACAAATGTACTGAATCTAAACTTAATAAAGAAATAAAAGAACTGCCAATCAGCTCAATCGTTTTTAAACCAATTAATTGTGTAAAATGATTATTACATGCTAAACATAAATGACTTAAATTAGTGCAAAGTAAAGGAACGGGAACAATTTCCATTAAATTATTTATTAAAGCGGTTGTATCATTCATATTATTTGAGAAGCAGAGTTAATTAAACTTTTAATTTGATGGATTGAAAACGATAAAAGATAATTGAACAAAATGTGTATCAATTTCTTATTTTATGATTTTCGGTTAGTATAGGGGTTATTAATGCTTAAAACATACGCATTTCTCTTTATATGCGTTGAAATATGGAATGAGTACAATCAAAAATTATAATTTATCTAAAACTAAAATAATGCTTTTTTAGTTTTTATAATGCTTACATTTATAGAACAGGTTATAAATATGGCTTCTCCTCCTTCTCCACAAGGTTTAGGCAAAGGCATGATGCTGATTGCTTTTCTCTTAGTACTGTTTTTACTCAGTTTATTTTTTCAAGACTTAATCGATAAGAAACAAAATCCAAATCAAAACCTTCAAACCACGACAAAAGAAGGTTATCGTGAAGTTGTTTTAACTCGCAATGC
>CAZKST010000113.1:5709-9443 GCA_964555395.1 uncultured Thiotrichaceae bacterium
AATCAATTAACACTACGTCAGCACTTAAACAATTAATAAAATCTCCAATCTTTACATACATATAAATAGGTAAATTTGTGCATATTTTGTATCTTGAAGAAGACGCGCAAGATTATTTAGCGATTCGTCAGCTCTTAGATGAGCAAAGCATTATTTCGCGCTTAGACTGGGCTCCGAATTATGATAAAGCGTACGCGCTCAATCGGCAGCATCGCTATGATTTATATTTAATTGCCTATCGCTCCATTCGCCCGCAACATCCATTTATTGCTTATTTACAACAAAATGCAGCAAATACACTGATTATTTTCTTAACAAAACTAGATGAATTAGCAAATTTACCTAATGAAGCAAATAATATCATTTGTTTAAGCAAAACAACTTTGACATGGCAACAAGTTTTTAATCATTATCAAAAACATATAACTTTAACCCAGTTACGCCAACAAGCGGATTTGTTTTCAACGGTATTCCAACAAGCATTTGAATTTATGATGCTTTTAGAGTTAGATGGTACAATTACCTTATTAAATCAAGCTGCAAGTCAATTTTTTGAAATACAGCCGCAACAAGTGATGGGGCAAAAATTATGGGATACCAGCATCGCCAGCCACGCGGCACAAACGCAATTCCAACTAAAATCCATGCTTGCGACGGCGGCTAAAGGGCAATTTATTCGTTATGAATTAGAAGTTTGGGGCGGTGCACGCGGTTTAATTATCATTGATTTAGCCATGAGTCCCTTGTTACAAGACCAAAAAACCCGCGCAATTTTGGTTGAAGGACGCGATTTAACTGAACACAAACAAATTGAACAACAATTACTCCACGCGAATCTAAATGACATTTTAACGGGTTTACCTAATCGTCAAGCCTTTGTTGAACAACTAGAAAAAGCCTCACAACGTACAAAACAACGCCAAAATTATCACATTGCCGTTTTATACATAGATTTAGACCGTTTTCGCGTGATTAATGAAAGCCTAGGGCATGACATGGGCGACTGGTTATTGATGGAATCTGCGCACCGTTTACAAGCTTGTTTGCCGCCATCCACCTTGCTTGCCCGCTCGGGGGGCGATGAGTTCATGATTTTAATGGACGATTTGCAAGATTTTTCTGAAGCCATCACGCTTGCCCAAAAAATCAATCAAGAACTGGCGCGGACATTTGTCGTTGATGGTTATGAATTAATGACTTCAGCGAGTATTGGCATTGCTTACAGCACGACTCAAGTCGGCAGCTGTGATTTACTGCGCGATGCTGACACCGCGATGTATCACGCAAAGCAAATGGGGAAATCTTGCTATGCGGTTTTCAATAAACAAATGCACACCCAAGCAATTTCACGTTTACAAATAGAAAGCGATTTACACCGTGCGTTAGAGCATCAAGATTTCGTGTTATTTTATCAACCACAAATTTTGTTATCGACCGATTTAATTGTGGGAGCAGAGGCGTTAATTCGTTTCAGACATCCGCAAAACGGCTTAATTCTACCGTTTGAGTTTTTAAGTGTTTTAGAAGACACGGGTTTAATTATAAAAATGGGAGAATGGATTGTACAAACAGCGGCTAATCACTTCAACCAATGGTTAGCAATTGATTTACCCTTAAGTGGGATTGCTGTTAACTTATCTCCGCATCAATTTCGCAGTAAAACTTTAGTACAGGACATTAGTCGGGCAATAGAAAGAACTCAATTAAATCCAGAAGCATTAACTTTAGAAATCACTGAAAGTTTGTTATTAGAAAACTTACATTCTACAGTTAAAACACTTACGGCTTTTAAAAACTTAGGCATTCACATTACCATTGATGATTTTGGTACAGGTTATTCTTGTTTAAATTATTTAAAACATTTTCCTGTAGATTCTATAAAAATTAATCAATCTTTCATTAAAGGAATTCCCAATAGTCCAGAAGACACCGCAATTAGTGTTGCCACGATTGATATGGCACATGCTTTAGGATTGAATGTAATTGCTGAAGGTGTAGAAAACGATGAACAAAGAAACTTTCTTCAAGATCATGGGTGTGATTTTGCACAAGGCTATTTCTACGCCCCCCCCATGGAGCATGAAATTTTCTTAGAATGGAGTAAACAATATAATAGGATGATGCAAGGGAGAAACAAAAAATAATTTTCCTCTCTTTTATCTAAATTTGTCTGAACCATAATTTACCTAGTTTTATTGATTAACTTAATTGAAAATTAAGGAAACTAAACTAACTAATAAATTACGGTTCAAATAAAAAATAGCGTTAAACTAATCACATACTTTAATGGCTCAAATCCTAACTAATGTTTTTCCTCTTCCGATAAAAAGTTCGCTCTTGCAAGCCCAATTGTTGTGCTAACTCTTTTAATGTCCCTGTAAAATTCGCTTCTGCCCACGCTAAATAATTTTTCTCTAAAACGGCTAATGTACAAAATGTTGTACTGAATTGTGGCATTGCCTTGTTTTCTAGCTTTTCTGTCAGGGGAAGCGGTATTGCATCGATATTTAAATGTTGCGGTAAAATTTCATTACCATCTGCCAATAAACTCGCACGTTCTAATAAATTGCGTAACTCCCGAATATTTCCCATAAAAGGGTGATTTTGTAAAAAAGCTAAACTGTCAGGATGTAAGTTTAAAACCCGATGCGGAGCGATGCGTTTGAGTAAAGAATCGCATAATAAATTGATGTCTTCACGCCGTTGTCTCAATGCAGGCAAAATAATGGGAAATACATTGATTCTATAGTATAAATCCTGCCTAAAAGTTCCCGCTTGTACCATTTCTGCTAAGGGTTTATGCGTTGCACAAATTAAGCGAAAATGGGCTTTTTGTGGCTCTACGCTGCCAACTCGCCGATAAATCCCTGTTTCTAATAAACGCAATAATTTTACTTGTAAATTTAAAGGGACATCGCCGATTTCGTCTAAAAATAACGTGCCATCGCGGGCATGTTCCACTAAGCCTAATTTGCGTTGATAAGCTCCTGTAAACGCGCCTTTTTCGTGTCCAAATAATTCACTTTCAAATAAATTTTCTGATAGTCCCGAGCAATCTACAGGGACAAATTGTCCTTTAGCATAAGGGCTTTCCGTATGAATTGCTTGTGCAATCAAATCTTTGCCTGTGCCTGACTCACCTAATAACAAGACTGTTGCTTCACTCGGTGCGACCCGTGAAACCAAGCCTAACACTTGTTTAAATGCCGAACTGCGCCCGACTAGCCCTTCAGCCATGATGTCGGGCATTGCAATTTTTAAGGTTCTCAAAACTTCTAATAAGTAAATGATTTCTCCGCTGTTATTGCGAATAGGCAATGTTTGAATGTCGACGTGGCTTTCGCCGTGGCGGGTGTAATGAATGTGTAGGACGCGCTGTGGTTCGCCTGTTTCTAAGCTGGTTTTGAGGGGGCAACTTTCGCCCGCTTGGTCGCAAGGAACATCGTAATGATGAGAAGCGGCGTAACAATAAGTTTTTTCGGACGAAATTTTAATGTAATGCGATTGGTACGCGGCATTTGTCGCCAAAATTTCATAATCAACACTGAGCAGCGCGGCGGGAACGGGGTAGTACTGTAAAAATTGGAGAACTTCTGAACTGAGATTTACTGTCATTTTTGGCAGTCTTTTAAAAGTGATTAAGTCATTTTTGACAGTTTAAAGCCATGACAGGAAAAATACAAAGCAATATTTCCATTAAAAATCAGTTTATTAAACAAAGTTAAATAATCGGC
>CAZKST010000114.1:0-9424 GCA_964555395.1 uncultured Thiotrichaceae bacterium
TAATCAAGCCCATTTTGAGGAACTGAAACAATTGTCAGCATCAGAAGAAGACTGGCAAGGTTTACAAAATAGTTTGGAAAATAAAGGCTTACTTTTAAAACAAGATGTTTCTTGTAAAGAAGCTTCGGGTGAGTTTGAGCGTACGCATTGGAATACACCCGCGTGTTTACGCCGCTTTTTTGCGCAACAATTTCAAGAACAACATCCCGTTGCTTTTCAACATGCCCATTCAGTATTGTTTAATTATTTCCAATCCATTCCAGAAACCGAATACCCTGATAATTTAGATGACCTTGTTCCTTTATATAGAGCAGTGGTACATGGTTGTTTAGCAGAAAAATATCAAGTTGCACTAGATGAAGTTTTAAAGAAACGGATTCAACGCGGAAAAGAATATTATAGCCAGAATAAATTAGGCGCATATAGTCAAGAACTGATTGCCTTGTCTGCATTTTTCCCGCAGGGGTGGGAGCAACCGACTAATCAATTATCCTTAGCTGACCAAGCTTGTTTATTAAGTGAAGCTTCTTTTTGCTTAATGTCTTTAGGGCGTTTAAAAGAGGCGGTAGTCACGCGCAGCGCAGAATTGAAGTTAAATATGCAATTACATGATGAGCGGAAAGTAGCGCGTTCAGGACGTAAGCTAATTAAACTACTGATTTTAACAGGGCAATTAAAAGAAGCACATGAAACAGCCTTATGGGCGGTCAAATATACAGCAGATATGCAAGATTTATTTGAGCAGATTTCCAGTTGTGCGCAATTAGCGATTACTTTGCACTGTTTAGGTAAATTACCAACGGCGCAAACTTATTTTGAACAAGCTGAGCAATTACAACAATGTTATCAACCAGAACATCCTTATTTATACGCCCAACGCGGCGCAGAATATGGTTTTTTACTTTTGGATTTAGCACAAACCCCTGCGGATTTAGAAGCGATTTTACAACGTGGGCATTATAGTTTGCAGATTTCGCAAACTAATGATAATGCTAAAGATATGGCATTTGATTATTTGCTATTAGCAAGAACTTATCAAGCTTTGCAGAATAGAGAAGAAGCACAAAAAGCATTTGATTTGGCAATAGAATATGTGCAAAAGGCTAAAAAAGCCAATCATTTACCTTCATTTTTCTTGGCGCGGGCGGCATTTTGTTTTCAGCAAGCACAATTAGAAGAAGCAAAAGCGGATTTAGATTCTGCGTATGAAATTATCAATCGTTGCGGAATGACCTTATCAGCCGTAGATTCTGCCCTATTTTCAGCACGTTATCATTTCAAAATTGAAGATATGGAAATGGCGAGAAAAATGTATGAGCGGGCGGAGATGTTATTAGCGCGGGTTAATTATCAACTGCGCAATAATGAATTGAAAAATTTGAGAAAAAGTTTTGATTGATTTGTTTCCCTCTCCTAAATTCAGTCAGGAGAGGGAAAGCGCATTGCATCACTACAATGCAGCGTATCAATTAAGCTTCAGGCACGATTTGCACTTTTAAGTGTGCAGTCACTTCAGCATGTAATTGAATCGCAATAGAATAATCACCAACTAAACGTAATGGACCGTCAGGTAAACGGATTTCATGACGTTTTAAGTCAATTTTGATGACTTTAGCGGCTTCAATAATATCAGTCGCGCTAACAGAACCGAATAATTTGTTTTCCATACCGACTTTGCGCGCAACTACTAAAGGCTCTAAGTTATCGATATGTGTACCGCGTGCTTGTGCAGCGGCTAAAACTTCAGCTTGTTGACGCTCTAACTCAGCGCGGCGTGCTTCAAAATCAGCAACATTTTTAGGGGTTGCTGGTAAAGCTTTACCTTGAGGAATTAAATAGTTACGACCATAACCTGGTTTTACAGAAACTTTATCGCCCAAGCCACCTAAGTTTTTAACTTTTTCTAATAAAATCACTTGCATGATAAAAACTCCTTATTCATGACTATCAGTATAAGGCAACAAAGCTAAGAAACGTGCGCGTTTGATAGCAGTTGCTAATTGGCGTTGGTAGCGAGCTTTAGTTCCAGTGATACGGCTAGGAACAATTTTCCCAGTTTCAGTAATGTAACCTTTTAAAATACCGATATCTTTGTAATCGATTTCTTCGATTTTTTCAGCGGTGAAACGGCAGAATTTTTTACGACGGAAAAAACGTGACATGTTAGTAAACTCTCAAGTTAGATATTAAAGAACATCATCTTCATATTCTTCGCCGTCGTATTCTCCGCGCGGCGTTTCTTTTTCATCTTTGCTCTTCAACAGAGGAGACGGTTCAGTAATGGCTTTATCACGACTGATGATGAGGTTACGAATCACGGCATCGTTAAAACGGAAAGCCGTTTCAATTTCATTCATGATTTCCACTGTGCACTCAATGTTCATTAATACATAGTGTGCTTTGTGGATTTTGTTGATTGGGTAAGACAATTGACGACGACCCCAATCTTCTAAACGGTGAATCGCACCGTTACCGCCTTCAATCATTGCGCGATAACGCTCCAACATAGCTGGAACTTGTTCGCTTTGATCAGGATGGACTAAAAAAACAACTTCATAATGCTTCATGACTGCTCCCTTCGGATTTGGGCAGCCTTTTCGTGTTTATCATTATAGATGTGACGAAAAAGCAAGGAGTTAAAACTAAAGTAATTTGGTTTTAAAAAAGGGCGAATTATACCCAGTCCTTTAAAAAATAGCAACTTAATTACTTCGTTTTGCTAAAAAATTAAGCAGGTGTCGAAATTGAGCAAGAATAAATTTTATTTCTATTGAAATTGTACTAATTAGTATTATACTGATATGTATAAATCTGATTGCGATAATCTCTTAGGAAAATGAATGATGAAAATGCCCGCTTTATTTATTGCTCATGGTAGTCCACTCAATGCGTTAGCAAATAATGATTATACGCAGATGTTACATGCTTTAGGACAACAATTACCCACGCCCCGTGCTATTTTAGTGATTTCTGCTCATTGGCAAACCATGGGCACGCAAGTGACTGGTATGACACGCCCGCGCACTATTCACGATTTTGGCGGTTTTCCTGCGGAATTATATGCGCAACAATATCCCGCTGAAGGCTCGCCCGATTTAGCAATTCAGATTCAGCAGCTTATACCACAAGTGAAAATAGACCAAAACTGGGGATTAGATCATGGCAGTTGGACAGTTTTAAAATTTTTGTACCCTGCTGCAAATATTCCCGTGCTGCAATTGAGTTTAGATATTCATTTATCCACACAAGAACATTATCAATTAGCACAAAAATTACAGGTTTTGCGTGAGCAAGGCGTGTTAATTATCGGAAGCGGCAATTTAATTCACAATTTGCGTTTATTGCAATGGCGACAAATCAACGCCACGCCTTATCCTTGGGCTGTGAGTTTTGAACAGCAAGTGCGCCAATATTTAGACAAGCGTAATCACGAAGCATTGATTAATTATTTACAAATGGGAGAAGCTGCCCATTTAGCCGTGCCGACCGATGAGCATTATTTGCCGTTGTTGTATATTATTGCTTTACAACACACTGAAGAAAAAGTGGAGTATCTCTATTCAGGCTTTGAATATGCTGCATTGAGTATGTTGAGTTTTAAAATTTAAGCAAAATTTTAAACTAAACTAAATTGATTTAAAGGGCGCGGGGTATTTAACCAATACCCTTGAGCAAAATCTACATTTAAATGTTTTAAATGCTCAATAATATCTATGCTTTCTACACTTTCAGCAATGGTTTTAATTTGCATTAAATGTCCAATTTCATTAATGGCTTTTACCATGGCTAAATCAACATCATTACGAATTAAGTTGCGAACAAAATCGCCATTAATTTTTAAAAAATCCATCGGTAAAGCGCGCAAATAAATAAAAGAAGATAGCCCTGAACCGAAATCATCTAAAGCAAATTTACAGCCTAATCCGCGTAGTTTCTCTACAAAATGCACCGCGCCTGTTAAATTAGTCGTAACCGAAGTTTCATTAATTTCAAAACATAATTTATCTGCTGGAATTTTGCTGTTTTGAATTTTATCAATAATATTTTCTAAGAAACCTTTATCATTTAATGAATAACCAGACACATTTAAACTTAAAAGTTTAATTTTATCTAAAAAATGGGGATGTTGACGTAACCATTCTAATGTATGATTAAAAACCCATTTATCTAAATCAGGCATTAAGTTATAACGCGCAGCGGCGGATAAAAACGCACCCGGTAATAATAATTCACCTTTTTGATTATCCATGCGCAATAAAATTTCATAATGATACGTTGGCTGTAAAGTCGCTACTTCAATGACTGGCTGATAATATAAAACAAAGCCTTTATCTTTTTCTAAATTCTCACTGATAATGGTGAGCCATTGAATTTCCTCACGCCGTGCATTTAATTCTTGGTCATCGGCTTTATAAACGTGAACGCTATTGCGTCCTTTATTTTTTGCAGCATAACAAGCCGCATCTGCCATTGCCGTTAAACCTTTTTGATTAATAGAAATACTTTCTTTATTAATCATGACTAACCCTAAACTAATTCCCACTGAGAAAATCATATTTTCTTTTTTATCGTTTTGCCATGTAAAACGAAAAGTATCAATTTCCTCACGAATGCTATGCGCTATTTTTAAAGCATTCTCCATTGTGCAATATTCTAATAACAAACCAAATTCATCGCCGCCTAAACGTGCTAAAGTGGCATATTGAAAGCCTTTGCCATTTTTGACTTGTTGATTCATCAATAAAGCAATATTTTTGAGCAACTGGTCACCAGCTTCATGTCCACAGGTATCATTGACTATTTTAAATTGGTCTAAATCCATGTAGAGCAAAGCATGTTCAATTCGCCGCCCATTTTCTAAACCTAAATTTAACCGTTCTTCAGTTTCCCGATAAACCCGTTGCATTTGTACATTAAATTCATGCACATTGTATAAACTGGTTAAATCATCATGTTTAGCTTGATATGCCAATTCACGGGTTAATTTACGGTTTTCAGTGACATCATGAAATACCAAAACCGCCCCAATAATATAGCCATTGCGGTCACGAATCGGCGCGGCAGAATCTTCAATGGCATAGCTCTGTTTAGCATCTTTATGTTTTAAAATGGCATTGCCCGATAAAGTAATTGGGCGGATTTCTTTATGTCCGTTATCATGATAAATCACAATATTGCCAGAAGAAGAAACGGGACGACCCTCTTCAATACAGTGATTAATGGGAAATTCTATTGGCGTATCAATATCATGCTCGTCAGCGATATTAAACACGTCGCGCAACGGTTTACCCATTGCCTCTTCAATAGTCCAACCTGTAAAACGGGTGGCGGCGGGATTTAAATATTCTACTTGTCCATATTTATCCGTGCTGATAACGCCATCGCCAATCGCGGCGAGCGTCACTTGTGCTTTTTCTTTTTCATCAAATAACGCTTCTTCTGCATGTTTAGCTTGCAGAATATAGTGAATTCGATTGCGCAACACATCCCAATTCACGGGTTTAGTCACATAATCCGTTGCGCCTGCATCATAGGCGCGGTCAACCCATTCGCGCTCCGCCAATGCGGTAAACATGATAATTGGCAAATACTTAGCATCTGGCATTTGACGAATTTTTGCACACGCACTCACCCCATCTAATACTGGCATATCCGCATCCATTAAAATCAATTCTGGATGGTGATCCATAAAATAATTAATCGCTTGCAAACCATCTTCTACGGTATCTACGGCATAACCATAGTTACGCAAAATATGAGCGAGCATATCGCGTGTCATTTTAGAATCGTCTACGACCAAGATACGGGCTTTGGTATTCGTCGACATCATGCGGTAGGTCCTAATTGGGCAAGTGCTTGATTGACGCTAGCAATTTCAACATCAATATGTGCAAATAGAAAAGGAAGAGATTCGGTTTGTTGCTGATTGACTGAATTTTCTATGATACGGTAGAGTTCTCCCAAACGATTTAAGCCAAGTTGTAAACTTTCACCTTTTAAACGGTGGGCTTGTGCGCGAATTTTCTCAAAATCTTTTTCAGTATAAAATTTTGTGAAATCTGGGATTTTAGTTTGAGTTTCTCGTAAAAAATTCTTAAAAATTTCTTGAATATTAATATTATTGCTCATGACTTCTGACAATTGAGTCATCACAGCTTCATCTAACACTTGTGCTGTTGAACTAAAAATAAAATTATTGGTTTCGGTGTGACTTGTACTTTCATTCTGGCTTGCTTTTTCACTGCTAGTAGGCAAGTGTTCCGCTGGCATAGACAACATAGTGTCATGTATTTTTTCAAAATCGACCGTCGAAACAGTATTGGTTAACTTAATTTGGCGGGGATGCGTTTCTAGCCAATGGGTTAATGAATCTTTTAATGCTTTGATACGCAAAGGTTTAGTTAAATAACCGTCCATTCCTGCTTGTTCGCATAATTGACGATTTTCTTCTAAGACATGAGCCGTTAAAGCGAGCACCAACGTTCGTGGACGTTCTGGATGTTGTTGCTCATACTCCCGCAGTTTTTGCGTTGCTCGATAGCCATCCATAATTGGCATTTCACAATCCATCAATATTAAAGTATATTGTTTTTGCAAGATTTTTTGAAAGGCTTCTTGTCCGTTACACGCTGTTTCAACGCTATAATTTAAGCGTTTTAACATACTCACAACCATATCGCGATTTACTGGACTATCATCAACAACCAAGATAATTTTGCTTTGACAACGCTGTTTTTCCGCTGCACTATTCGCAAAGGAAGGAATGTCTTGATTTTCGCCTGAGATTTCTATGGTTATATTTTCAGAACTCATAGGGGTAGATAATGGCGTATTTCCACCTGATGTGCGCACATCTAAAATTATAGGCGGAGGGTTTTCGTGGTTATACGCACTCGTTATGTCCATTTCTGGGGAACGAGTCCCTTGAAAATTTTCATGCAAGAAATGTTCTAACTCATTAGATAAGCGATGAGCATAACATTTGATAATCTGTTTTTGTACATCATTAGGATGCCATGCTGAATGTCCTGCCAAAACAAGCACGCCTAATTTATGTTGGCTACGCGGTGTATATAGCGCAATTCCATAATAACTTTGCAAATGCGGAATATTAGTATTATTAAAAGGATGATATTCAGGAAAATAACGGTACAATTCTTGCGGAATTAATAAACTGTCATATTTTATCACTTCAGCACAGGGAGAGCGCGCAAAAGCATAAGTGCTGGGACAGTGTAATTCTTCGTTATACCAATGCGCCATCATCTTGATGTCATTTGGTTGTTTAGCGTCCACATAACCTAACCATCCGTGTTCTACTTGGCAGACCTGTTGTAGTGTTTTAATGCTTTGCTGTAAAAAAACTTCTAAGGCACTGACTGGAAGCGCAAGTGTTTCTAAAGCTAATTCGATAGTTTTTGCATTATGCACATGATAAGCAATGCCCCACCAAATCATTGAACGTAATTCACGGTCATAATTTAAACTCGCATTTAACGTAAACCATTGATAACCTTGTTGTCTATGTTTTAAACGACAAGTATATTCAATGCGAGAGGTGGCTTTTATACAATGACTATCAAAATAATGTAACAATCCTTCAATATCATCAGGGTGAACAATTTGTTGCCAAGTAAAATTTTCTTCCCAACAAGAACCAAATGCGGCAATATTATCGTTAACGCCCAAAGCTTGTTTAAATTGGGGGGAAAAATACAGTTTTTCTTGTTTTAATTGCCAAAACCAGCGGTTGTCAATAAATCCCTCTAAATCAGCGTTTAAACGTTGATATTCCCGTTGAAACTCTGCCAACCGATTTAAAAATTCTTGCCAATCTTCGATAAAAGTATCCGCATGAACAGGAATCAACATTGTGAGTGGATGGGAAAAAACCAAATCTGTTTGGGCTTGAGTACGGCGTAATTTTTGGCTAAAACTCACCAACCACAATAGCGGAATAAATAAACTACTAATACCAATCCAAATAACAATTGCTAACCAAAACTCAAGATGTCCATAAAGTAATAACACATTCCAGCCAATAATGCCTAACAAACCTAATTGTGTTAAAAGCACTAAAAAAACCAGTGGCAAATAAAGAGAGTGGCTATAAAACTGATAGAAACTGAACATAGATATAGGTTGAATTAAGTTTTTTAAGCAAAAAATTAAAGTTTTTTAATTTTAATGAAATGATGTTTCATAAAGAAATAGTTTAAGAATTCAAAAAACTACCATAATACTTTATTTTAGAATAATTTTATCTATATTGACGCTGTGTTTAAGAAACTAAGCTTTATAATATTAAAAGTAAGTCAATGCAACTTAGCCCTCTTGAATGGATGCTAGTAGGCTTTACATTGAAATAATCATCTTTATAACTTGAATAGAATTTTTTTAAGTATATTTTAAACTAAATGCAAAAATATGAGGAAAATGTATGAAGCGTATTATTCTTTTTTTAGTCACTAACCTTGCAGTGATGATACTGCTAAGTATTATTGCACGGTTGCTTGGTTTAGTCGTTACTCCCGTTATTGCAACGGCATTAGTTTTTGGGATGGCTGGTTCATTTATTTCTTTAGCTATGTCCAAATGGATTGCAAAAATGTCCACGGGTGCACAAGTCATTGAGACTCCGAGCAACCGAGATGAACAATGGTTATTAGATACTGTACAACGCCAAGCGCAACAAGCAGGTATTCAAATGCCTGAAGTGGCAATTTATGATTCACCTGAAGTCAATGCGTTTGCAACTGGGATGAGTCGCAATAATGCGTTAGTCGCTGTCAGTACGGGTTTATTACAATCTATGTCCCGCGATGAGGTTGAGGCGGTTTTAGCGCATGAAGTCAGTCACGCAGCAAACGGTGATATGGTAACTTTAGCCTTAATCCAAGGGGTGGTAAACACCTTTGTGATTTTATTGGCACGTTTAGCGGCTTCAATCGTTTCAGGTGCGTTAAATAGCAGTTCAAACAGCGATGAAAACAATAGTAGTGAATCCACTTCTGGAATTGTTTACTTTTTAGTAAGTATGGTTGCTGAAATCATTTTTGGGATTTTAGCAATGCCTATTGTGATGTACTTCTCCCGTGTGCGTGAATATGCGGCGGATAAAGGCGCGGCACAGTTAGCAGGCAAATATAAAATGATTGCGGCATTGCAACGTTTACAGCAAATGCAAGGCGGCACATTGCCTGACCAATTAAACGCTTTCGGCATCAATAATGGGCATGGACAAGGCTTAATTCAACAGTTATTTGCAAGTCACCCTGCTTTAGAAGACCGCATTGCTGCGTTGCAAGCTTTATAATTATTTGAGTTTGTGATTATTTAATAGAAGTTACGCAGTTGAATAAAAACTGAGTAGGATGGGCTGACGATAGGAAGCCCATCAAGACTGTTTATCGGCACTTATTCA
>CAZKST010000115.1:0-9405 GCA_964555395.1 uncultured Thiotrichaceae bacterium
GAAAGAACAGGTGCAGTATTATTTCAACAAGAATTAAATTTAGCAAAAAGTCGTTTAGTTGATTTGTTTTCTAAAGGAGAAAAAGTAGATTATCATGGTTATGCTTTACCTGTCCGCGATAATATTGACTTTATGAATTCTTTAGAGGCTATAAAAAATCAAAAAAGTTTTTTAGTAGAAGAATATCCAGAAATTATAAAAGCTTTTGATGAAATAGCAGGTGGAAGTTATCAATTTAATAATGGTTCTTTATGTTTTAAACCTGATGAAATAATAGAACTTAATATGAATAGCAGTTCTAGCTCTGTCCGTTCTTTAGTAATTTTAGGATACTATTTAAAACATATTGCTCAAAGAAATGATATGTTAATGATTGATGAGCCTGAATTAAATTTACATCCTGCAAATCAACGTAAATTAACACGCTTATTATCCCGTTTAGTTAATGTCGGAATTAAAGTATTTATGACAACGCATAGCGATTATATTGTAAAAGAATTTAATACGTTAATTATGTTGTCAAATAAAGAAATTGATGGAAATAAATGGGGATATAGTGCAGAAGAAACTTTAACGGCTGACAAAGTGCGCGTTTACACTTTACAATATGAAGTTACTGAAGAAAATCAAAAACCTGTTTGCACTGTTAAACCCGCAGATATTAGCCCAACGTTAGGTATTGAAGTCTCTACTTTTGACCAAACCATTAATGAAATGAATGCTATTCAAGATGAGATTTACTACAATTTGAGAGAAAAAATTTAAAATGGGAGAAATCATCAATACTTTAAAGGAAATCTTAAAAGAAAATATTATTATTGCGGATGGTAACCAACACAGCCATGCAATTTTAAAAGAAGAAGATGAAAGTGCAAAATTAAAAAAACTTACTTTAAAAGATTTAAAACAAAATATGTTAGTAATAACGCCCGATAAAGGACGTAAAGTGATTGATAAAGAGGATAAAACGATTGCAACTTGCATGTCACCTTTATTTAAAGCAACAGATAAATTTGAAATAAATCGTGCTTGTGATGGTTTATTACTAAAAGAAAATGATAACGGACATTGTGATATTGTTTATATAGAATTAAAATCAGATAAACCGAGTGGTTATGAAGGGCAATTTAAAAACACCCGTTGTTTTATGCGTTATTTAAAAGAGTTGCTTAAAGATATATGTCAACAAGAAATGCAAATCGCTTCTGAACGCTTTGTCGTTTTTCATACAGATAAAGAAAACGCTCACCTAACTTTACAAAAGCGCGGCACTCGCCCTTCTCCTAAAAAAGCTAACCAGCCTGATAATCCAGATAAACATCCTGTGCGTGATAACTCAGAAATAGCAATTTTTCAAATTCTTTAAACAAATTTCAATTTATTTACTTCACGACAAATTAGGAGGAAATCAATGTTTAAACTCATTTTAGTTATCATAATTGCCATTTTCTTTTGGCAATTCTCTCAAAAACAAACAGAAACAATTCCTCCGCCTCCTGTTTTTGAAACAAAAGCCGTTCCTATTTCTAATTCATCTACTGTAGAAACTTCTACCCAAAATTTTAAATGTGACGGTAGAACCCATTGTTCACAAATGCACTCTTGCGAAGAAGCCACATTTTTCTTAAGAAACTGTCCTAATGTAAAAATGGATGGCAATAATGACGGAATTCCCTGCGAAAAACAGTGGTGTAACTAGATACCCCATAAAAAACAAAAACCTGCTAGGTTTTCAAAACCTAGCAGGTTTCTATGCCGAGTTCAAAACAAACTAAGCTGCTGTAATATTTTTATGCGTAATACACAAGCAAGTACGGTTATTGCCCTGTTGCTGCGCCATGTGTAACGCGCTATCCGCATCTGAAATTAACGTTGCAAGCGTAGTTTCCGCTACACCTTCCGACGACGTTAAACCAATACTAATGCTCACATCAATATTCTCTGGGCGTAACTCCATAATTTTCTGACGTAAATCTTCCGCAATCACTTTGCCCGATTCAATCGTGCAATCAGGAATAAGTACCGTGAATTTTTTTCCCGCAAAACGTACAACCATCACATTTTTTGGGAAATAGTCGTTTAAGAAACGCCCCACCATGTGCAAAACGTGGTCGCCGATAATGTGCCCGTGTACATCATTGATGATTTCAAAATGGTCAATGTCCACCATCATCATCGATACATTCTTGTTTTGACTAATTAAACTCGGTGCTTCATCTAAGAAGAAACGTTTATTACGAACACCCGTTAAACTGTCCGTCGTTGCTAAATGATACATATCACGCGAGAAGCGTTTTAACACGTTGTATTGATGTTTTACGAGCAATAAAGATTTAACCCGCGCAATTAATACTTCTTCAATAATCGGTTTAGTGACAAAATCATTCGCGCCCGCGTGGAAAATTTCCGCTTGGCATTCTTGATTATCTTCAATCGTAATCACTAAGACGGGCATTTCTTGCCGTGAATAATGGTGCTGAGTGCGAATAGCATAGAGCAAATCGCCGCCTGTCATTTGTCCTTCAAGGAAAAAGTCAGTAAATACAATATCAAAACCGTTAGTATCAGAGGCATCATCCATATTGTCGCGTGCTTTTTTAATCAGCTCGAGAGCTTCTTCGGCACTGGTAACATGGGTGATATATAAACCGTGTTTTTCCATCAAACTTTGGGTCGTTTGGGCGGTGCTGAGGCTGTCTTCAACATATAAAACCCGTCCGACTAAACCTGAGTGACGTTGTGCAACGTCTTTAATAAATTCAACGAGCTTTTTATAACCCAGTGATTTATTAAAATAATCTGTTACCCCTGCGGAAAATCCTTCACGCAATAAACGGGTGTCTGCATCACTAGAAACAACAATAACGGGCGTTAAATGTTGTTTATCACTTTTGCGAATTTCGTGACATAAATCTAAACCATCTAGCCCTGGTAATAATAAGGAAGTGGTAATTAAATCAAATTTTTCACGATGCAAGTGTTCTAAAGCTTCTTCTGCGCTTCCACAGGTGACGATATAAGCATCGTGCATTTCTTTTTGTAGAATATGCGAGATGATGGAACGCGCTACTTCCGAGCGGTCCACAATCATAATCCGATTGGTTCTTTGTGTGGGGGCTTTGTAATTGATGCTCATTGTTATTTTAACAGCAGCAGAAAGACGATGAACAGCTAAGTTTTTAGCTTGTGCTTAAAATTTAGTAGCTTAAAACGCTATTTATCTTAAAACCTCGCTTTTAAGCTTTTCTTGTTAGGTTAAGCTATTTTAAGGTTCGCAGATTGAGTTGCGTAATTATACCTTTTATCTGACTGGACGCGGTTGTTTTTTAGATTAAGGAGCGAAAATTTCTTTTCACTCCTTATTTTTTCGCTTGCTTGCTGCTTAACTGTTTAAGTTTGGCATTTGGTTTTCAATCCATTGCTCTACTAAATCCGTTAATTCTTGAGCCGTTTTGCCGCGTGAGTCTATGGGTTCGCCAATGATGAGTTGTATCGTGCCTGCCCGTTTCACAAATTCATTGCGCCGCCAGAATAAACCCGCGTTGTGTGCCACTGGAATGACTAAACGATTGGCTTGAATTGCTAAATTTGCCCCGCCTAATCCATAACGCTTGCGCTCATTGGGTGCAACTCGTGTTCCTTCGGGAAAAATCACCACATGAAAGCCTTCTTGTAAGCGTTGAATGCCTTGTTCAATCACTTGCATTAATGCTTTACGTCCTGCTTTGCGGTCAATGGCAATTGGACGGGTACACGCTAAACTCCAGCCAAAAAAGGGAATCCAGAGCAATTCGCGTTTTAATACCCACACTAAACGGGGAAAAACCACTTGTAAACCTAGTGTTTCCCATGCAGATTGGTGTTTACTCATCACGACACAGGCTTCTTTAGGAATATTTTCTAGTCCAGTCACTTGAAAGTGTAAATCGCAAGTCAAACTTAACCAGCGTAACATCAGCGGTGCCCATGTTAAAATAAAGCGATATCGCCATTCAAACGGGGCTAAAAACAGTAAAACTATCAAAAAAGTATAGAGGATAGTAACGACGGCTAAACCACTATAAAAAAGTAAGGAGCGCAAAAATAACAGCATGAGTTTTAATTTTATTCTCCATGTGAATGTTCGGCTAAAAATTCAGTCACAAAACTGGCTAAATCATCATAAATCGGTACATTGCCAAAGTCTTTTAATTGGCTTAAGGTGCGTTTGCCTTTACCTGTCAGCACCAACACAGGACGCGCCCCTGCTGCAATTGCCGCTTGTAAATCGCGTAAAGAATCCCCTACCATGGTAACGCCTGCTAATGGAATGCCTAAACGATTAGAAATATCATACAACATTCCAGGGCGTGGTTTGCGACATTGACAGTCATCTTGTTGGGTGTGAGGACAATAAAAAATAGCTTCAATTGTGCCGCCCACTTCTGTTAATTTTTGATTCATTTTGCTATGAATGGCGTTTAAATCGTCTGGGGTAAATAATCCCCGCGCTAAACCCGATTGATTGCTCGCAACGACTACGCGATAACCTGCTTGATTTAATTTTGCAATCGCTTCTAAGCTTCCCGCAATCGGTTGCCATTCATCAGCAGACTTAATATATTCATCAGAATCGTGATTAATAACGCCATCACGGTCAAGAATGACTAATTTCATTATTTATATTTCCTGTCAAGCACCCAATATTTAGAACACAGCCATTAAGTTAAGGATGTTTGTAGGGTGGAATAGGCGCAAGCCGTATTCCACCATTTGTGGTTATCCTCTGTTTCTGCTTAGCTTTTGCGGTGTTTCTTGGTGGAATATGCTTTGCTATTCCACCTTACAATAATCACGCTCGCTTGATTTAATGGCTGTGAACATTTGGATAGATAAAAGCTGTCATTTAATCATATCTTTCACCTTTTACAAGAGTCTTTTATGTCCTTTGCTGATACTCATATTAGTCTTGCCCATGGTAACGGCGGGCGATTGATGCGGACTTTAATTCAAGAAATTTTTGCCAATACCTTTGCCCAGTTAGCCACACCGCAAGACAGTCCGTTAAATATTCAAACCGATGCCGCTTTATTGTCGTGGAATAGCCCAGACATTGTTATCACAACGGATGGTTTTACCGTGCAACCGCTTGAATTTCCAAATGCAGATATTGGCGCATTGGCAGTTCACGGTACAGTAAATGATTTAGCCGTTTCAGGCGCAGTGCCGATTTATTTAACCTTAAATGTATTTATGGAAGAAGGATTAGAAATTGCGCAATTGCGGCGGATTATTCACAGTCTAGCAACAGCGGCGAAAGAAGTCGGCGTGCGTTTAGTGGCAGGCGATACTAAAGTCGTGCGGCGCGGTGAGGGAAGCGGCTTATATTTAGCCACAACAGGCATCGGGCGGCGGGCGGCACAAGTGGCTTTAGGCTTTGAGCACATTCAAGCAGGCGACAAGATTCTTGTCAGCGGTGCAGTGGGAAATCATGGGATTGCCGTCATGTTAGCGCGGGAGCAATTTGGATTGCGGGGCGATTTATGCTCAGATTGCGCGAGCGTTTTACCTTTAACGCAAGCAATTTGGGATTTGCACGGCGTGCGCTTTATGCGCGACCCCACACGCGGCGGTTTAGCCACGGTTGCCCATGAAATTTGTCAAGCCACTCAAACAACTGTACGACTCACCCAAAAAGCAATTCCTATTCTTGACCCCGTGCAAACTGTGTGCGACATGTTGGGATATGACCCTTTGTATTTAGCCTGTGAAGGGCGCGTAGTGGCAGTGGTAAAAGCAGAAATTGCCGAACACGTTTTGCAATGTTGGCGCGCACTACCACAAGGCAGCGATGCTGCAATTATCGGAACAATTACCGAGGGTGCGGCGCGGGTGGAGTTAGTCACAGAATTCGGCGGCACACGATTGTTAGAAGAATTGGAAGATGACCCCTTACCGCGCATTTGTTAATATGGTGAACACCCTTCATTTTAAATCTATTCTCCCCTCATTTTACTTTAAAAATCCATTTGCGATTTTTATAGAAAAACACCAAAGGAAACAAAAAATGAGTGTCATTGCTCATAATATAAAGATAATTAAACTGTTAATAATCAGCATCTGCTTTTGTGGGGGAATATTAACCATAGCAGAAGCTAAAGCCTCTGAAAGCGTGAGACTGTCAAAACAAGAATGGCATTTTACAAATAAAGACAATAAAAGCAACCAAGAAGAAAGTGAAAGTTTACGCGAAGCAATCACTGATTGGCAAAAAGCATGGACACAACGCGATGTTAAAGCGTGTCGGCGAATGTTGAGCGAACACGTTTTGATGGTATCGCAGAATCAAGCACAAATTTTGTCAGGTCGCGAAGCTGTAATGAAAGCTTTGCCAAAAGAATGGGAATATTACGAAACAGATGACAATGGCGCGTCGGCTTTGCAAAGCACGTTGCGGCGCGTTGATGCTGAAATGCGGGGCAATGCTGCACTTGTGCATTATTATATGGATGTGACGGGCGGTAATCGCTGGTCATTTGAAGATACAGCGGCATTTACGCAAATTTTTGTGCGTGATGAAGTAGAAAATAAATGGCAATTGGCGTTTAGTGCTGATGTGTGGAATTTGGATTATGACACTGACAGCGGCAAAGCAGGGCAACCTGTGTTTGCTTATGATTATGCGATGCCAGTGCAAGATTTGGCGCGGGCGGTTAAATTTTATCAGCCCTTATTGGGAGAGCCTGAAGCGTTAACGAAAAATTTGGCGGTTTTTGAGGTGAGAGAATCGCGTTTGTATTTAGTGACCGCTGAAACAGTTGACACTTTGACACGTTCACGGGCGGGATTGCCCAATGGTTGGGCGATTTTAACGCCGCCTAATTTTGAACAGGCAAAGGAAAATAGCGAAAAACACGGCGTTAAATTTAGCGAAACAGAGCAAAATTTTGGTGGTCTCAAAGTATTGTATGGTTATGAACCATCAGGAAATTTAATTGCGCTTGCACGTTCTTCTGCTAGTGAGGCGGTTGTTAAACATCCAGTATTGCGGATTGCGGAAACTTTATCAGGCGATAAATTGCCGTCTGCTATTGCAACGGCGGATAATCATTTGTGGACAGCATGGTTAAAAGGGGAAACGAGCGAATTTATAGCGCAATGCACGACTGATATTGTGTTGCTAGATGCGACGCGCACCCGCACGCAAGGCTGGGCAAGTGGACAAAAAAATGTGCGCAAACGTTTATCCAATACTTTTGGAAATAATGAGGCAGAAGATTCAAAAACTGCATGGCAAACTCGCCATCCTTTTGCAAAATTGAATTTGACAGAAGGTCATACGCGGCGTGTTGGAGCATGGACGGTTATTGCGCGACGAAGTACGGGCGTTGGTGTAGAACCATGGCAACGACGTTTAGAAGCATTAGATACACGCATCTTTGAAACAGAATCTGCACAACTTGCTGTATCATTAACGGTTAGTGCTGCGCCTGCGCGTGGGATAGCGTTAGAGTTTGATTATGCAGGAATTCCTGTAACAAAAACGGGTTGGAAAGCAACCGATAAAGCTTTACAAGCATTAACAGGCGGCGCGGCTAATTATCACGATGAGCAGTGGAAAGGATTTTGGGGAGAGCGGGCAGTGTTAGGCATGTTTGAAACTGAGTTACAAACAGATAAAATGCCACGCAATCAAGAAGCTTCAACTTATTTAAGTTTATTAGTCAGTAAGTTAGAAACTGCAATGACTCATCTTAAAGCGACGGGCGCAAAATTCCCAATTATTCCCGCTATCAATGATAAAGCGGGTATCAGTAAATATGCAGGGTATAATCAAGTGTTGTTCACTGATAGCGAAGGCAATGGTGTGGTATTGACGGAATATACAGGGCGGAGCAAACGCACTGCAAAATAAAGACGCTTGTCTGAACCTTAATTCACATAATTAACTTAATTTTCTTAATGATTAGAAGTTACGCAGTTCAGATAAAAGTAGGATGGGCTGACGTAAGGAAGCCCATCGTTGGTGGTTTGAGTGTGTCCCATAATTCTTGTAAATTCAACTTATTATGTGAGCAAGTGCCACTAAACAGTTTTGATGGGCTTCCTTACGTCAGCCCATCCTACTTTTATCTAAATTGCGTAACTTTTCTCGCCGAATTTGCGTTAAATTACTTAAAACCTTCAATTTTTACGCTGACTATTGCAGTTGCCGCTTCTGCTAAAATGGCGGGGTCTGTAGAATTTAGTTCATTTACTAATGTGCTATAAGCTTCTTCATGACATAAAGTATCTAACGGATAGGGTGTTTCTTCTACGACTCTCACCGCTTGAAAACCGACTTGCGTCATAATCTCCAAATATTCCGCTTTGGGCAACGCGCCCGCGACACATCCCACATAAGCAGAGATAGACTTTGTTAATTCACTCGGTAAGGATTTTAATAACACAATATCAGAGACTAATAACCGCCCGCCCGTTTTTAATACCCGTAACGCCTCGCGAAATACTTTCGTTTTATCGGTTGCTAAATTAATCACGCAGTTAGAAATAATCACATCGACGCTATTATCTTCAACAGGTAACGCTTCAATATCGCCTTGGCGGAATTCTACATTGTGATAATTGCCTTGCTTTGCATATTGGCGCGCACTTTCTAACATTTCAGGGGTCATATCAACGCCAATCACCCGTCCTGTTTCCCCAACTGCTCGCGCTGCTAAAAAGCAATCAATACCAGCACCTGACCCCAAATCTAACACTGTTTCACCCGCTTTTAACGATGCTAACGCCGTCGGATTGCCACAGCCTAGCCCTAAATTCGCGCCTTCAGGTAAATTGATTAAATCCACTTGCGTGTAGCCAATGGCTTGACTCATCTGCTGAATAGTGACTAAAGACTTTTCTCCACCACAACAACTACTTTGAGTTGCCGCAATTTTGCCATAACGTTCTTTCACAATTTCTTTGATGTTTTCTTGCATAATAATGCTCGCTAGTTGGGGGTTAAAAATCTCATTGGAATTAAATTAATTTGCGTTTTCCTTATTTCCATGTTTCTATTTCAAAGTCATTAAGTTAAGCGTATTTGTAGGGTGGAATAGACGCAATCTGTATTCTACCGTGCGGTTTATAAGCGGTTGTTGCTCAGTTTCGGCAGCGTTTCATGGTGGAATACGCTTCGCTATCCCACCCTACAATACTTATGCTCGCTTAATTTAATGGTAGTGACGTTTCTGTGTGGAATGAGGAAAAGTTTATTTACTTAATTCAATGCTAGTGATTGAAACAAGCGTAAACAAGATAAACAACTCAAAAATTAAGCTAACGCATCGCGTAACACTAACGCCAAATGCTGGGAGGAGCGTTGTGTTGTATCATGAATTTGATGACGACAGGAAAAACCGTTTGCAATCACTTGCGCAT
>CAZKST010000116.1:0-9402 GCA_964555395.1 uncultured Thiotrichaceae bacterium
GCATGGTATGAGTATTATAAAAACGGCGTTTTGATTAAAAATAGCGAAAAATATAGCGAACTCACTTTAACTGGAGTGCAATAGCTTTAGCTATTGCTTTTTAATCTTTTGATTGAACGATATAGCAAACGTACTTTAAAAGGAGTGCAATAGCTTCAGCTATTGCCAGTATCGCAACAAGTAAAATGCTTTCAATCAAACAGTTAAGAAAGTAATAGCTAAAGCTATTGCACTCCAATTTACGCAATTTAAGATGCGATTACTATATAATACCCATAAATAATCCTGATAGGGTTTCCTTTCATCCGCACATCTTTATTTTATTCTCAATCCAATGCTGAATTTCGTTTGATTATCAACATCGTCGTACCTCCATTACGTTGATTAAACTATCTATTCGTGATAACCATTTGCTCAGTTGGTCTAAATCCTCAACTTCTACTTTAAAATTCATTCGCACCGTGTAATCTTGCTTATTGCTGCTCGTGTTTGCCGCCACAATATTGATATTTTCCTCAGTCGCTAAACTGGTAATATCACGCAATAAACCTGTGCGCTCAAATGCAAACACTTCAATTTCCACAGGATATACATTTCGCTCTTCCTGCTGGGGTTGTCCCCATTCCACTTCTATCAATCGTTCATCCCGCTGATTTTGCCACACAGACACATTCACGCAATCTTGACGATGAATCACCACCCCGCGCCCGCGACTGACATAACCAATAATCGCCTCGGGTGGAACAGGATTACAACAGCCCGCTAATTCCGTCATCAAACCACTTACGCCACGCACATAAATCCCATCAATGGTGCGGGTTGTCGGTTGACTGGGCAACGCAGGTTTTTGTGAAACTAAAATTTGTTCAGTGAAACAATGGGTAATTTGTGGCGGGGTAATATCGCCGCGTCCCAATGCTGCAAATAAATGTTCTACGCTATTTTGCTGAAAACGGTGCGCTAAAGTTTCATAATGCACTTCATTAAGGTTGAGCCGTTTCAATTCGCGCTCTAAAATCTGCCGTCCCTCTTGCACATGTTGTTGAAAATCTTGTTTACGCAACCATTGCTTGATTTTGGAACGGGCGCGGCTGGTTTTAACATAGCCTAATTCTTCTACGACCCAATCGCGGCTCGGACGCTCTTTACTGCCTGGAATAATTTCCACTTGTTCCGCATTTTTAAGGGTATAAGTCAGCGGCACGATGCGATTGTTAATTTTTGCTCCACGGCAACGATGTCCTAAATCAGTGTGAATGTGATAAGCAAAATCCAACGGCGTTGAACCTTGCGGTAAATCAATCACTTTGCCTTTAGGTGTGAAGACATAAACGCGGTCTTCAAAAATTTCGGATTTAACACGGTCAATAAATTCTGTGTTGTCTTGTGCTTCTTCTTTCCATTGTGGAATTTGCCGTAACCATGCGATTTTATGTGAAAAATCATCATCAGGCACACTTTGCTCTTTATATCGCCAGTGGGCAGCAACGCCTAATTCAGCATGGCGGTGCATTTCATCGGTGCGAATCTGCACTTCAAAAATTTTATCTTCAGGACCAAAAACGGCAGTATGCAACGAGCGGTAATCATTGCTTTTTGGATTCGCAATATAATCATCAAACTCATTAGGCACAGGTCGCCAGCGATTATGCACAATTCCTAACACTTCATAACATTCGCGGATATTACTCACAATGACCCGCACGGCTCGCACATCAAAAATTTGATTAAACGGCACACCTTTACGCTGCATTTTGCGCCAAATACTATAAATATGTTTAGGTCGCCCGCTAATTTGCGCTTTAATTCCGTTATCCATTAATTCTTGTTCTAAATCATGAATGACTTCTTGAATATAGGATTCGCGATATAAACGTTTTTCATCTAACAATCGCGCCATGGCTTGATAAGTATCAGGCTGCAAATAACGCAAGGCTAAATCTTCTAATTCCCATTTAATTTGCCCAATGCCCAAACGGTTTGCTAACGGTGCGAATAAATCCGTGGTTTCTTTTGCAAAACGCTGTTGTATATTTCTTGGAAAATGTTTTAAAACCCGCATATCATGCAAGCGGTCGGCTAAAATGATAATCATCACCCGCACATCTTTGACAATCGCTAACAACATGCGGCGTAAACTTTCACGTTGATTACTCTCTTCAAACGTTAAATTGTCATTTAATTCATCAATAAACTTCATTTTATTGATTTCTTTCAATAAAATATAAACAGCCTCCCCAAACCGTTGTTTAACTGCCTCCAAGGTAACAAGATTTTGCATAATTCCTTCATGCAGCAACGCAGCAATGAGTACCGAAGTTTCCATGCCTAAATCCGCTAAAATATCTGCAACAGTCATAACATGCAGCAAATATAATTCGCTCGAAGGACGGCGATTTTCTTGGTGCATCTCGCTTGCAAAAAAGTAGGCATGGCGAATTTGTTCACTTTCTTCGGTGGTGCGATTTTGCGTGACGCGCTCTAACCATGTTGTAGCACATAAATCGTCATTTAAAGAAGGCGTTAACGTGGGGTCTTTAACATGTACCATAATGATAGTATTCTGCTGAAATGAATGACTGGAATTCCAAATCATTCCATTAAAAAAGAAAGGGGCGTTTAACCTAAATAAAATGTAATCGCTATCAAGCAAAGTAATAGCGTATCTTTAAAAAAAAGCAAACCAACCGCTTGCTTCTTTGTCTTTTAAATAGCAGCTTAAAAGCATACAAGAAATTCTAAAAAAGTTGTTTTATTTATTTAAAATAGACTAGATAAAATTGCTTTATCGTTATAATTCAAGCTTATTATTCATAAGCCATAAAATATCAACTTTCTTAATTTAAAATCTAAAAGCATTTTGAAATTTAAAATAGCCACGCTTTTTTAAAATCTAATGCTACTATACGAGATGCACGCTGTATTATATCCTCATTTGAAGTGATTAGTTGGCAAGCTATTTGATATATAGCCCTAAGCATCGTTACGCGGGACATCTATGATGTTAGAGCTCTAAATAAGCTTAAAAATTGAATTTTCAACCAGTCTTTTCTTAACTTTTCTATAAAATATGCGGTCGAATGTTGGAGGGATTACAAATAATATGCCATGTTTTTAACACTGCTTGTTGATAAAATAACTGGTTTTTTTGACCATTAAAGAGGGAAGAAAACAAAACACTAATTAATTGTTTTTATAATCAATTACTTTTTAGGATGTGGCAATGGAAGATATTACAGAACAAGAATTACATCTGTTAGAACAAGATTATGAACGCTTAACGCAAACGCTCGCAGAATTACAACAAAAATGGCATAACGCGGCGGATAAACAAAGTATTCGCGCTAAAATTGCAGATACCGAAGCAGAATTACAAGGGATTAGTTTACGGCTTGCAACTTATCGTGAACAAAATCAACCTATTGATAGCTCAAAAATCAAACCTGCAACTTTGTATGGCGTTCCTCCATTGCCCGATTTTTTGGAGGCATTCCCCCCTATTATCAATGATTTAAAAGCAAAATTAGTTTTACGTCCAACCCAAAGCGAAATTAGCAGTTTACAAAAAAATGCCCTGATTTTACACGCGCCCAGTGGCATGGGTAAATCGCTGATGGTGTGCTCTATTGTGCACAATGACATGGTACGGCGCAGTTTTGTCGGCGGGATTTTTTGGCACGCGCTTGGCCCCGCGCCTGATATACTTGCTCATCAAATCAGCATTTTACAAGCGTTAGACAGCAATACAGAAAACGTACATAGCATTGAAGAAGGCACAAAACGCTTGCGCGAACAATGTGCAAACCGCGCTTGTTTAATCGTCTTAGATGATGTTTGGGATGTGCGCGACGTGCTACCATTCACCCAATTAGGCTCACATACACAACTGATTATCACCACTTGTGATACTGAAATGCTGGAATATTTAACCCATTTCATGCCTGCTGCGCAAATTCATAGCTTAAAACCCCTTAATTTAGAACAATCTATTACCTTTTTACATTATTATGGCGGGGAAACTGCCAAACAAACTGCTAATGACATGCTCACCCAAGTAGCTAAAGCCGCTGATTTTTTACCAGCCACTTTAAAATCAATGGGATGTTTAGTTGCACAAGAGCGAGCCACAACATGGCAAGACCTCATTAATGAAATGCGCGACGCAGATTGCACTGAGTTTCCCCCCGGACAATACTGCTCATTGATGCAAGCAACCCGTAGCAGCGTTGACCGTCTAGGCGATGAAGCTGAATATTATCTTTCTTTAGCGGTATTTGCGGATTATCACCGCATTCCCAGCTCCGTTATCGTGATGCTGTGGCAATATTTATATCACTTAAGCACTGAACAAGCGTATAGCTTCATTGAACGCCTCAATGCACGCGGTTTATTGCACTTATATGGTGCGCCGCCGCGTGCAGATGTGCATCTAAATGTGTATCAACACGAATATATCAATGCTGAAGCAGAAATTGAAAAATTACATGACCACTTGTTAGCGGCTTACAGACGACAATGCGGACAACATGGTTGGTCAAATGGCCCGAATGATGGCTATTTCTTTAAATATTTATGCCTTCATTTGCAAGCGGCTAATAGAATGCGTGAATTAAGAAACTTATTATTAGATTTTAATTGGATTTATAACAAATTACGTTATAGTACATTACAATCTTTATTAGGAGATTACGAATTATTTGAAGAAGATGCTTCTTTAGAACTTATACAACAAACTTTAAAAAGCATTGCGCCTGTTATTTTAAAGAATGTCAATGATGAAGAACTGTTAGCGACTCAATTATTAAACCGCATCGCCGTTAAACCCACGCCCGATTTACAAGGTTTAATCAATCAAGCCCAAGAAATGGCTCCTGAATGGCAAGCAATCCGCTAAATTTATCTCAATAATAGGCTGGAGTCTATCCACTCCAGCACGCATTATTGACCTATAAAACCCTATTTGTCCTCATTTTCAGACCGCAATTCCTGCTAGTTTTAGCGGTCTCTAATAAAGAGTGGCATACTTCTTTCATTCTTAAATTTCAAGGAAATAAGTCTTTGAATCTAATAATTTCGTAATTGTTTAAAAATATAACAATCACTTTTAGCTAAGCGTTAGAAATGACCTATCGTAATCGCACCTTAAATTGCGTAAATTGGAGTGCAATAGCTTTAACTATTGCTTTTTTAACCATTTGATTAAAAATCATTTTATCTATTGCGATACTGGCAATAGCTGAAGCGATTGCACTCCATTTAAAGTGCGTTTGCTATAACACAAGTCAGTTTCTTAATGATTTATATTATGTAGTCTATGACACCGCCTTCTAAACATCCAAAAGCCCGAAATCGCAGTGCGTACAGTTCGCTGTCTGGTTATTTCGAGCGCATTTACCACAGTTTAGCCGACCGTAGTGAAGAATATCGTTTAATGCGCAAATATATGCGGGTTAATGAAGAAGCTGAGATTTTATTATCTATCGAGCGGGTATTAGATTCGGTTGCGGATAAAGTTTATGAAATTCAATTGCACAATAAAATTAATGAAGCACAAGTTCAACAATTAATGCAAATTTTAAATAAACGGGTAACGCATTTAAAGCAATATTTACAAGGAAAAACATTTTCTATTCAAATACAATTATTGCAGGAAATGATTAAACATAGTCAATTAATTATTAATTTAAGTTTGCAATGTTTTAGAAAATTAAATCGTATAGAAGAATTAATTCCAATTATTAAAGCATTATTAAGAAAAAAAGATGCACATGATGATATTGTACACGACCCTGTTGTGCAAGAAATTACAGCGATTCTGCGCGAAAAATTAGATGAACCTTCATTAGAATCTTTAAAAAATACTTTATTACAACAACATGTAGATTTAAAACGAGATGATGGACGTTTACATTTTGAACATCTTAATGATGTCAGTGATAAATTAATTGGTTTATTGAATGATAAATTATTAGTTGTTATCGGCGTTTCTGAGGTTTTAATTGAAGGGGTTGAAGATGATGGCGGGCACGATGTGCAAGCTAATCAACGTCTGCCCGATGAATTACGGGTTTTATTTTTAGCAAACAGTACCTTAGAAGTTTTAGCTAAAATTAAAGAAATTAAAGATACTTTAAAATTATTATTTGCCAGCACTAAAAATTTCTTAGCCTTTTTAGAACATCCGAAATTAGAGGAAAAATTAAGAAAACAATTAAAAGCAGGCGATAACAATTTATATGAACCGATTATTCAATTAGCTAAGAAATGGCAAATTATCGCAAATGAAGTTAATGAACCTGCAACCATTATTGAAAAGCTCAATTTACCCCACGTTATGCAACTGGCGTATAGCTTAGTTTATGAAAAATCCCGCCGTATTTGGGAAAATCCTTATAAAGATAAAACGACGGGCATTTAACCATTGTTTAGCCGCTTTTAAACATCAGGAAAACAACAAATTATGAGCGAATTTACCCATTTTAATGCAAATGGTGAAGCACACATGGTTGACGTGGGCGCGAAAGCGAGCACGGAACGCTTAGCAATAGCGGAAGGGACAATCGTGATGAACGCGGAAACTTTGCAGTTGATTTTAGCGGGTGGACACAAAAAAGGCGATGTACTGGGCATTGCGCGCATTGCAGGCATTATGGCAGCAAAAAAAACCAGTGATTTCATTCCTTTATGTCATCCTCTCATGTTAACCCATGTGAGTGTAGAATTTTTGCCCCAACTAGCAACCCATTCAATCCTTTGTCGCGCGACGGTAAAAACACAAGGACAAACTGGGGTAGAAATGGAAGCCTTAACAGCGGTACACATTGCATTATTAACCATTTATGACATGTGCAAAGCTGTTGACCGTGCAATGCGCATGACTGATATAGGGCTACAACAAAAAAGCGGTGGAAAATCAGGAGATTGGCAACGTTAATTGATTAACTTACCGCGCTTGTTTCCCCTGTTTGTTCTAAATTTTGCTGTTGGGTAATGTTCAACATAGACACATTTAAAGCGGTCATTCCCATCATTGAAGATAACATCATAGAATCTTCACGCGTAACGTGCATTAAATTATCAAATTCTATTTCTTCTAAGGCATACATGGCTAAGATATTAAAAATCAGGCTGCCTAATGCACAAGTTAAGATGATTACATTAATGATTAAGAATGTCATATTCGCGTCCTATTATCCCAAAGTGAAAACTCGCTAAACAGCAATGTTTTGAACTGATGTTTATCACTATAGATATAAGAAGCGTGCTTGAAAAATAGGATTTTGTTATAAAGTTATAAGTAAAGCGGTTGTATGCCTGTCTGAAATCTCCTTTAAAAATAAAGTTTTTTGCTATCCTTTATTTCAATTAGCAGATTTTTATAGCTTTCCTCTTGCAAAGCTTTTTGAACTCTGCAATAATTGCGCTTCGTTTTGGAGAGATGGCTGAGCGGTTTAAAGCGGCGGTCTTGAAAACCGTTGAAGGATTGTATCCTTCCGTGAGTTCGAATCTCACTCTCTCCGCCACCTTCTTGCAGTTCTTCTTCATTTTTTCTTCTGTTAAATCTCCTTTTTCCTCCTTCGTTTTTCAGCTTTTCATTTTTCACACTCGCGGATTTAAATTACGCCTAGCAAGTGTAAAATAAACAGAATAATAATCAGCACAATTCCGCCGCCAAAAATCAAAAATAACGGCGAAATAAATACCAACAAAGCAATACCAATTTCTTTTAACGTGTGTTGTAAAGAATTGTTTTGTGTGGTTGATTGTTCAGTTTTTTCTTGTTCAGAGTTTTCCATTATCAATCCTCGAATTGTTTTCATTTTTTCAACTTTAGCTTGCTAACAATATCATGAAAATTCGTTTTACCAAAATGCACGGTTTAGGCAATGACTTTGTGGTGATTGATGCGGTTTCGCGTCCATTGGCAGATTTTAGCGTGGCACAGTTGCGTTATCTGTCTGACCGCAATTTTGGCGTGGGCTGTGACCAGATTTTATGGGTTGCGCCTGCACAGCAAGCGGGGGTGGATTTTGCCTATCGTATTTTCAATGCAGATGGCAGTGAAGTGCAACAATGTGGCAATGGGGCGCGTTGTTTTGCGCGCTTTGTGCGGGATAAAGGGCTGACAGATAAAGATATTATTACGGTAGAAACTTTAGCGGGCATTATTCAATTGCACATTCAGCCCGATGGACAAGTGACGGTGAACATGGGCGCGCCGCGTTTTGCGCCAGAGGCTTTACCTTTTCAAGCTGAGCAAAAAGCGTTGTATTACCCCATTGAAGTTGAAGGGGAAATTTATCATATCGGCGCAGTTTCTATGGGCAATCCGCACGCGGTGCTATTGGTGGATAATGTGGACGATGCGCCCGTGGCACAGGTGGGGGCGTTGTTAGAATCACATCCTCGTTTTCCGCAGCGGGTGAATGTGGGCTTTTTGCAAGTGGTGGATGCTAAACACGCTCGTTTGCGAGTCTTTGAGCGCGGCGCGGGGGAAACGCTGGCATGTGGCACGGGGGCATGTGCGGCGGCGGTGATTGGGCAGCGTTGGGGTAAATTGGCGCATCAGGTGACTTTGCAATTACGCGGTGGCACGTTGCAAATTGCGTGGGATGGGGATGAGCAATCGCCTGTATGGATGACGGGCGCGGCCGTCACCGTTTTTGAGGGCGAAATTGAGTTGCCTGTTTAATTAAAAGCTGTAGTTGTAGATGTGGCGGGAAAAATGAAATAAGAAAAACTCAGGGTTTTCTTCAAATTGATTTTTCCCGTAACTTATTCCTGTTTTAATAGAAAAAGTTGTTGTGTAAATCCATTTATCTTTTGCTTGTTCTTTTTGCGGTTTATCTCTGTTGATTTCAAGTTGTGGCAAGGTAAGCCAATAAATTTGATATAAACTTTTAATGTAATCGTGCTCAACCCCTTTCATTTGTAAAGCATTGACAATATTATTAAAGTCTTTCTTATTTTCATTTTTATCTGGCAACATATCAAATTTATTTGATACTTCAATATAAGTTTCTGCAAGTGGAATTTCTCTATTTTTAATAATTTCTTTCATTTTCCGTTCTTCTACTGCATTCTCAAAAAGAGAAAAAAGTATTTTTTCATAAGACAATTGATTGTCTTCTAATTTGAACATACTACGCATTGCAACGATAAACAAAAATGCAACGAAAGTTTCATTAAATTCTTCTGTTAGTGCATTATGTGCCATCCAATTACGCACGGATTTCATAATCCATCCAAATGCTTTTGTGGCTTTATTTATGATTGCTTTTTCATCTAATTCTAAATTAGAAGGACTTGCATTATCTTCCCATTCATGGGCTAAAGTTCTTACAAAGAGTTTGTAATAACGGGCTTTATCAGTCGGTTCAACAATCGGTAAAAACTTTTCTA
>CAZKST010000117.1:0-6081 GCA_964555395.1 uncultured Thiotrichaceae bacterium
AGCAGAGCTTCATGGTGGAATACGCTTTGCTATTCCACCCTACAAACTATAATTCACACAATTTGGTAGTGCGGTTAAATACCCTGCCGAATTTGCCCTTGCGCTAATGCTTGAATCACCTGATTTTTTTCGCCCATCGCGACAATTACGCCATTATCTAAAACAATCAACTTATCGACTAAAGTTAACAAACTGGTACGATGCGTAATTAATAACAAAGTTTTATCTGCTAACCACGGCTGCAACCGCTGTTTAAACGCTTCTTCACTACTATTATCCATCCCATTAGTCGGCTCATCTAACAATAAAATAGGCGGATTTGCCAATAAAGCCCGCGCTAAAATCACCGATTGCCGCTGACCGCTGGATAAACCCTCACCGCGCTCACCAATCATCAAGTCTAAACCCAAAGGATGCAAAGCAGTAAAGCTATCAATCCCTGTTAATTTAACCACCTCTAAAATTTCTGCATCTGTCGCAAAGGGATGACCAAAAACGATATTTTCGCGCAAAGTCCCATAAAATAACGCACTGTCTTGTGCAACATACGCAATATTTCGCCGCACATCAGCGGGGTCAATTTGCTGAATATCTACCCCTTCCAATAACACATTGCCTTGTTGTGCCGTATAAAGCCGCAACAGCAACTTGGCTAAACTGGTTTTGCCCGAACCCATTCGCCCAATAATGCCTACTTTTTCGCCTGCTTGAATTTTAAATGAAACATTTTTTAACGCTAACGGCGCATTATCAAAACTCGCAGGATAACTAAAATTGACTTGCCTAAATTCTAACGTGCCCGTTAAATGCGGACGCTGTAACGCGGTTTGGGTGCGCTCATTCGGTAACTGCATGATTTTATTCATAGCGGTTAACGCACTGCGCGCTTGATGAAAACGGGTCAATAAACTGGCAATTTGAGTTAATGGCGCAATCGTGCGTCCCATTAATAAAGTGCTGGCGATTAATCCGCCTAAACTCAATTCATTTTCAGCAATTAAATACACCCCTTGCACTACCATTAAAACATACGCAATTTGTTGAATAAACAACGCCCCATTAAATGATAAAGCCGACCAAAAGCGCGCACTTAAACTGTGCTGATGAATTTCCTCTAATAGCAATTCCCATTTTCTTTGTAAAACTCCTTCGGCGCGCTGAATTTTAATAGTTTCCATACTGTTTAAAACTTCAATTAACATGCCTTGTTTTTGTGCACTCACTTGCATACTTTTAGCAATCACTGAGCGCAAAGGAAATTGCACTAATAAACTAAAACACAGAATTAAAGCAATTGCACACAAAGGCAATAAAGTTAAACTAGGATGAATAAAATAAATAACACTTAAAAACAGCAAAACAAAGGGTAAATCCATTAAACTGGTTAACGTTATAGAAGTAAAAAATTCTCTAAAACTTTCAAAATCTTGTAAATGATTTGCAAATGCCCCCGCCGAGCGTGGAAAAGCATTTCTTTGAATTGCTAATAACTGTTCAAAAACTAAATTAGACAACTGTTTATCCGCGCTTTTCCCTGTCTTATCAATAAAATAACTACGCAGTAAACGCATTAAAAAATCAAAACTAAAAACAATTAACGCACCAATAGCAAGCACCCATAAAGTTTCGAAGGCGTGATTAGGCACAACGCGGTCATAAACATTCATGACAAACAAAGAAGAAGTTAAAGCAAAACTATTAATCAATAAAGAAGCAATCAGGATTTCAAAATAAATACCCCAATATTGAGCAATTGTACTCCAAAACCAATGTTTGACAGGCTTATGTGTTTGTACATTATCTCTATCATCCATAATTAAATTAGCTTGAATTAAAATAGCTTCGCCTGTGTATACTTCTGCTAATTTTGCTAATTCTATTTCATGGTAACTGTCAATAAACTGTGATTGTATAATCTTGGCATGTTTCTTTGTTTTTTCTATTAAAACACAAGCTTGTTTTTCTTTTAGAAGTAAAATAACAGGACATTGATAATTTTGTAAATTAGCCAGCGATGATTTAATGAGCGTTGCATTACAATGCAAACGTTGGGCGGCGCGAATACATAATTCAGGGGTTAATTGATGCTCAACTAAAGGTAAGCCAGCAATTAAACTTTCTACTGAACAAGTACGTTGATAAAATTTAGCAATACTTAATAAGCAACTAAGCAAAGCATCATGAGAAGAACTTGCAGTCATAAATTAAAGCAACTTAAGTAGCACGGTAAACTTGGATTCTTTGGGTTTTTCCTTTAAATAATAAAGGTTGGTCTAAAGAAACCAGTGTATTTTGATAACGTCCTGCTTGAGAAAAAGTATTTTCACCGACTAATACTTCATTTGCACGGGCGTAACTGCAAATGCGTGAAGCGACATTAACACTATCCCCCACCGCCGTGTATTGATAGTGTGATTCACCGCCGATATTGCCGACAACAGCCAAACCTGTATTAACCCCTACGCCAAAATACACAGGGGTTGTGGTATCATATTGATTACGAAAATTATTTACTTTTTGTTGAATCGCTAAACCTGCTTGAATTGCTTGTTGAGCATGGTTTTGTTGAGGTGCGGGCGCATTAAAAATTGCCATTAACGCATCGCCCATATAATTAACAACAACGCCTTCCGCTTCATCAACTGCACAACTGGCTAAATCTAGATAAATATGCAATAAATCAATAATTTGTTTAGGAGTCATTTGCTCAGATAAGCAAGTATAATTGCGAATATCAGCAAACAATATACTAATTTCTCGCAACTCACCGCCCAACTCAGGCATTAATTGTTTATTTAAAAGGGCATTACCTACCGCACGCGGTACATAATGTTTAAGAATATATTCTAATTGTTGATTTGTTTGTGTTAATTGATGTTGTAATAAATGTAATTCATTACGTTGTTGCGTTAATGTATGTTGAATTTGAGCAAATTCAGTTGTGTCCTGCAAAATTATCAATAATAAATTTTCATCATTTATTTGTTGTTTAGGATAAGGTAATATTGTCAGGTTTAAATAAATTGTTTGTGCTTCTTTATTTGTTCTATTAAGATTTTCTAAAGTAAAGTTTGGAATTATTTCATTAGCCACTTCTAATAAAATGTCTTCACATCCAATTAATTCAGGAATTAAGGTAAATAAATCATTTGAGGCTAAGGTTTCCTCATCAAATAGTTGAATTGAGTCTTGCAAATGCGTGATTTCAAACTGGAGGGTTGTGGTAATACACACTAATTTTTGCTGTTGTACTAAGGTATTAAGTAACATTATAGGCATAATCTGTTTCCCACCTTGTTGTAAAACTGTATTGTAAGATAAAAAGATGGGAGTTTCTAGCTGAACTAAGTTTGCTAAAAAGTAACAAATTAGTCTTTTGTTCTATGTGGACATTCCATAAACACAGGATGTGGGCATTTTGCACAAATATTTTTATCTAAAATAGGCACAATATTTTTAAGTGCTTCAGGTTTAATTAAGAAAATATTTTGTTCTCCAATTTTTTCCAAATATTCTCCTCGTCTTAACGTTTCACTCGCTTTTAATTTAAGATTAGAAAAAAATAAACCGCCCTGCATTTCTCGCCGCCGTTTAGCTTCTTGGGCTAAAATCTCTGCACCGCCAACATCAATAAAATTAATCGCACTACAAACAATTAATAAATATTTTTCTTTAATATTAAGTAAATATTTTTGAATAGTTGTCGTTGCACCAAAAAATAAAGAACCATCAATCCGAATAATTTTAAGTTGTGGACATTGATGCAATTCAGGTTTACGCACAATATTGACTAAACGACGTTGTAAAGAATCTGGGTCGGGCGCAAGTGTAACAATATTAGGATTAGAGGTTTTATTTAAATAAAAAATTAAAGAAAGTAAAATACCTGTATAAATTGCAAACTCTAATTCTAAAAATAAAGTAGCAAGGAAAGTGGCAATTAATACAACGCTTTCAGAAGGGCTCGCTTTTAAAATGGTTTGTATATGTTTAAATTCAATCAGGTGATAGCAAATAATTAAAAGTAATCCACTCATACTGGCTAAAGGAACGAAAGCTGTGAGCGGAGCAAGAATCAAAATAATAATTGCTAAGATAATGGCAGAAAAAACTGCAGCCATGGGCGTTTGCGCGCCTGCATCATAATTCATTCCTGAGCGGGTTAATGACCCTGAGCTAGCATACCCCGAAAAAAAAGCCCCAATAATATTTGATAAGCCTTGTCCAATAAATTCTTGATTTCCATCAATAACTTGATGAGAACGAATTGCTAAAGCTTTGGCAATAGAACTGGCTTGAATTAAACCTAATAAAGCAATTGCCATTGCACTTGGGACTAAATTTTTAATCGCTTCTAAACTAAAATGTGGAAAGGAAAGTGGTGGTAATTGGGCGGGAATTGAGCCAATTAATTGAATTCCGTGTTTCTCTGCGTTTAAGAAAAAAGCTAAATAGCTACCTATGATTAGTGCAATGAGCATATTGGGTAAAAAACGTAAATATTTTTTTATTAATAATGCACTAATAACGGTTATAAAACTAATTAAAGCGGTATATAAATTGATATGTAAAATTTGAGAAAAAAATAACCACCATGTTTGAAAAAAAGCTAAACCGCTTGGTAGATTGAGTGAAAAAATGTTTTTTAATTGACTGGTGGTAATTAAAAAAGCAACGCCTGCGGTAAATCCAACAACGACGGAATGCGAAATAAAATTGACTAATGTGCCTAGACGTGCCAAACCTAGCAATAATTGAAAAATGCCGACGAGCAAGGTTAAAGTTAAAACTAATTCAATAAATTCAGGGCTTCCTGCTAAGGCGTATGGACTAATTGCGGCAAAAACGACCATTGAAATTGGGGCGGATGAACCTGAAACAACATGCCAAGATGAACCAAACAAAGCGGCAATAATTGTGGGAATAATTGCTGCATAGAGACCGTATTCAGGCGGTAAACCTGCAAGTAAGGCATACGCAACCCCTTGCGGTAAGACTAAAATAGCTCCTGTCAGACCTGCAATTAAATCCGCCCGTAATACTTTAGGCGTTAAACGTGCTTTCCATGTTAAAAATGGAAAAAAATCACTATAGCTCAGTTGGCTTTGATAGTGTTTAAAGCGGTTTAAAACATAAATTAACGAGGCATTCATGATTTATCCTTCCATTTTTTCCAAAAGTATTTTTTAAATCACACTTTAGCATTTATTAGCATTTAATAAAATACTATTGCTATTTGGGGAATTTTAGGAAAAACCACAAAGACTTATGATGAAAACTTGCTATCTTTATGCAAGTTAAGACAATATCATATAAATTGCTTGGTTAATTTTGTTAAAATTGACTTGTTAAATGGTAAATGAAAACAATAAAATAATACGTTTTTGCGCTAAACTAAACCGTTTAATTTTAGACGAATTTAAGTTTTTAATTTTGAATTAATTAGGTTTTTTTATGACAGTAACACAAGAACAAGCTCAACAATGGCGTGAGCAATGGCAAACAACTCACCAACAATTGGTAGAGTTACGTCAACGACGATTTAATACCTCAGATTTGTATGAGCGGGAAAAATTGCATCAGGAAATTTTAGAGAAAGAACAGGCTTTAGAATTAATTGAAAGCAATCTTTCAGATTTTCGTTTGCAAAATCCAGAAGAAATAACATTAACACTAAATTCAAACTCTGGAAGACATATTCCAATTTCTGTATTAGCGATTATTGGGTTACTTATAGGTTTTTTTATTATTTTATTAACCTTTAAATATTTTAAACAATGGGAAACACAGCGCGAAGTTGCTCAAATTTTACAACAGGCAAAAGCACGAGAAATTCTTTTAAATGATGTAGAAGCTTATCATTTAGCAGGTTTAACTTTGCAATTGCATTTTAGCAATGTTGAAGGTTTAGATTTAGCTAATTTAGCGATTCGCTCTAATCAGGGAAGTGTTGAGCAAACGCATACGATATTAGGGGGAGAAACTTTAGAATTTAAAGACCCTAGAGCTAAATCAATTTACTTTTATATACGCTCTGTAGATTATCAAAAACGTCAAATTGTGATTCAAGTTATTTTTTAA
>CAZKST010000117.1:6181-9401 GCA_964555395.1 uncultured Thiotrichaceae bacterium
TTTTCGTGAAAAAGTGCGAGGATTTAGAGTGAGTCAAGCCCGCCGTCATCGTCGTTTTGACCCCGCCGCTGCCCAGCATAAAATTGGGCATGGTTTACGGGAAATTGTTTTAATTTTCTTTTGTTTTATGGGACTGTATTTATTTGTCTCATTATTAACCTATTATCCATTAGACCCTGGTTGGTCACATAGTGGACAGGTTGAACAAGTGCGCAATAAAGGGGGTGTTGCTGGTGCTCTCTTTGCTGATGTGTTTTTTTATTTCTTTGGTTATTTTGCTTATCTTTTTCCTTTAATGGTGGGATATCTAGGCGTTTTATTTTATCAAGGAAAACATTACGATTTATTAGCAGAACCTAGAAGTTTAATTATTCCAGGTTTAGGGTTTATTTTAACTTTAAGCGCGGGTTGTGGTTTAGCAATTGTACATTTTACTTCTGAAGCGGTGTTATTACCCAGTCATGCGGGGGGGATTTTAGGCATGTTAGTGGGTAAAAGTTTACAGAGTATTTTTAGTCAATTAGGCGCAACTTTATTGTTATTAGCTTTATTTTTTACAGGCGTTACTTTGCTTACTGGTTTGTCTTGGCTCAAATTAATGGATTTTTTGGGCTTTCATACTTTGCGCTTAATGCCTGTTGTTGAGAAATATGTAGGACAACAAGTTTTCCCCAGTTTAAAATTTATCAGTCAAAAAATAGTTACTTGGATTCAAATTTTAATCAATTGGATATGGCAAGCTTTTCTCTTTATTAAAGGAAAAATTGCGCTTTATTGGCAAAAACGGCAAGAACGTTATGAAGCAGCATATCAGGATGAAGAAGATGATAATAAGTCTGATGAACAAATGGCAAAACGGGCAGTAAATTCGCCTGTTGAAACAGATGTTAATCCGCCTACGCTTCATAAAGTTGTGGTTTCAGGCAATGTAGAAACATCCGCACCGCGCTCACCTTTAGTGATTGATAATGTTGTATTACCTTATCCATTAACTAATACTGCTGTTAATGAAATTGAACCGATTTTAGCGATTGCGCCACAAGATAAAACAAGCGGCGCAAATTTAGAGCAGCAAGAAGCACAAACAGCCGTTGAACCCATGGTAAACGCGCCTTTATTAGCTAATCTCAATTTGCTAAATCCGCCGCCTGCCATTCCGCCTATTAATCGTCATGAATTAAAAACATGGTTATTAAATGGCTTAGGATTATTACGCATTGAGGGCGAAATTAAAGCAGTACATGTAGGAGCGTTTTTAGCAGGTTTTGAAGTGCAATTAAAAGAACCTTTAACTGCAACAGCTTTAGAAGGTTTAAATAATTCTTTAGCAACTGCTTTAAATGTGGATAGTGTAAAATTAATAGAACTTGCTCAAGGGCATTTAGCGATTGAAACGCCTAACCCGTATCCTTATTTAGTTTATACAAGCGATTTATTTCAAACAACGCATTATTTACATACACATTACCCTTTACCATTAATGCTAGGGCGGGATGTGGTAGATGAACCGATGTTAGTGGATTTCACGCGCTTATCGCACTTGTTATTAGCAGGCAGTGATGCAGATGAACGGGATATGCTGTTGCACGGTTTCTTATTGGGTATGTTAGCGGTTAATACGCCCGCTTCCTTGCGTTTATTGTTGATAGACAGCAAATCACGCGGCTTAGCCATGTATGAAAATATTCCCCATTTATTCATTCCTTTGGTAACAGAAGTACAACAATTGCCGAGTTTATTTAGTTGGTGTGTGCAAGAAATGGAACGGCGTTACCGCTTAATGGCGAAAAAATCGGCGCGCAATATTGAAAGTTATCACCAATTATATGCAGCAGAATTGGAAAAGCCCCGTGCTGAAGATGCGCCCGCGCTGGATTTTGAAGAACTGCCCTATTTACTCATCGTCGTGCATGAATTGGCAGAAATGACCCATCACGCAGAAAATAGCGAAAAAATTGAAGAATCTGTTTTGCGTTTGACCCAAAAAGCGCGTGCGGCGGGCATTCATTTGATTTTGGCAAGTCAATATCCCTCTGTAAACGTGATTACAGGTTTATTAAAAGCCAATATCCCCACGCGAATTGCTTTAAAAGTCACAAATAAGAGCGAATCGCGTACCATTTTGGGACAAATGGGCGCAGAAACTTTACTAGGTCACGGAGATATGTTGTATGTAAGCCCCAATACAAATGCTCCTTTACGCATTCATGGTGGACAATTGAGCCGTGCGGAAGTCACCGCTGTTTTAGATGACTTACGGTTACAGGGGCGACCTACTTATTTCAAGTTAAATTAGGAATTTATAATTTTTACTTTGTGGGTTTCTTGTGTCAGTTGAGCATCCAATTATAGCGGTTACAGGGTCGTCAGGTGCAGGCACGACGACCATTCGTCAAACATTTGAAAACATGTTTAGACGGCGGCGATTAAAAGCAACTTATGTAGAAGGGGATAGTTTTCATCGTTTTGAACGAGAGGAAATGCGCCAACGGATTCAAAGTGCTGAAGCTGCGGGTAAAAATATGAGCCATTTTGGTGTGGAAGCGAATTATTTTGATAAACTCGAAGAACTTTTTCGCGGTTACTCCAAAACAGGAAAAGGACAAATACGCCGCTATTTTCATACAGATGCTGAAGCAATGCCGTATGGAAGAAAAGCAGGGGTATTCAGTGAATGGGAAGATATTCCAGATAACACCGACTTGCTATTTTACGAAGGCTTACACGGTGGCTTAGTGATTGAAAATGATATTGATGTTGCGCATTGGGTTGACTTGCTCATTGGGGTTGTACCAATTGTTAATTTAGAATGGATTCAAAAGATTAACCGCGATTGCTCGGAGCGCGGTTATAGTTTGGAAGAAGTGCGTCATACGATTTTGCGACGAATGCCTGATTATGTAAATTACATTATGCCGCAATTTTCACGCACGCATATCAATTTCCAGCGCGTTCCTTTAGTTGACACTTCCAACCCTTTAATTGCGCGAGATATTCCTACGCAAGATGAAAGTCTCGTCGTAATTCGGTTTAATAAATACCGTGAGCAAGATTATCCTTATTTATTAACGATGATTCAGGGTTCATTTATGTCCCGCCCCAATACATTGGTGATTCCAGGCGGCAAAATGGGATTTGCGATGCAAGTGATTTTTCAACCGATTATTGACCGTTTAATGGAAAGCCGCCGCCAAGCATGGCGATAGCTGTTTTAAAATAT
>CAZKST010000118.1:0-9381 GCA_964555395.1 uncultured Thiotrichaceae bacterium
AATGATTTATATGCTGCTGGTTTTATTGTGCTTAACTTAATTATCATTGAATCTTTGCTTTCAATCGATAATGCTGCAGTTTTAGCAACAATGGTCATGGATTTACCTAAAGAGCAACGGGCTAAAGCTTTAAAATATGGGATTATCGGTGCTTATGTGTTTCGCGGTTTGTGCTTAGTTTTTGCCGCTTGGTTAGTTACGATTTGGTGGTTAAAAGTGTTAGGTGGGCTGTATTTGCTTTATTTATGTATTGATTATTTCCATAAAAAAGCAAGTAAATCTACCGAAGAAAGCGAAGAAAATATCCATAAAGAACAAAGCTTTATTTATCGTAATACTGTCGGTTTATTTGGCACGTTTTGGGCAACAGTAATTTTAGTTGAATTAATGGATTTAGCCTTTTCAATTGATAATGTTTTTGCCGCAGTTGCTTTCACTGATAATTTATTTTTGATTTGTACAGGGGTATTTATCGGTATTTTAGCTATGCGTTTTGTTGCTCAAAGTTTTGTAGTATTAATGGAGCGTTTTCCTTTCTTAGAAACGGCGGCTTATGTGGTGATTGGTATTTTAGGCGTTAAATTAACCACTGCGCTATATTCTCATAATTTTCCAAGTCATGAGTTAAGCAAATTCTTAGAAAGTGAGCATACTGATTTGTATGTTTCCATTCTCACCGTGGCGATTTTTGTTATCCCTGTTTTATGGGCATTGGCTACAGGCTCAGCGAAGAAACCTGTAGAAGAATTAGAAAAGAACTAATTTAAAGAAACGTTGATAGAACTTTCTATCAACGTTTTAATACTGCATCAATAGATTCTCTCGCTACTTGAATAACCCAATGAATTTGTTCCTCCGTAATTACATACGGTGGCATTAAATAAATCACATTGCCCAATGGGCGCAAAATCACACCGCGTTTTAAAGCTTCTCTATAAACTTGAATGCCATGCCGTTGTTGCCACGCATACGCTTGTTTTGTCTGCTTATTTTCCACTAAATCAAATGCGCCTATCATACCGCATTGCCGAATATTGGTAATGTGCGGATGGTCGTCTAAATGGGCTAAAGCTCGCGCTAAACTCGCACTTAGGCTTTTATTTTTTTCAATAATATCTTGTTGTTGAAAAATTTCTAAAGTCGCTAAAGCAGCACGACAGGCTAAAGGATTACCCGTATAACTATGAGAATGTAAAAAGCCATTGAGTTTTTGATAATCATCATAAAATGCTGCGTAAACTGTATCTGTCGTTAAAACAACAGATAAAGGTAAAAATCCCCCCGTTAAACCTTTGGAAAGACAAAGAAAATCAGGTGTAATTTTTGCCTGTTCACACGCAAATAGTGTTCCTGTCCGTCCAAAGCCGACGGCGATTTCATCAGCAATTAAATGAATTTGATAACGGTCACAAACTTGTCGCAACAAGCGCAGATAATGCGGCGAGTGCATTTTCATGCCGCCCGCACATTGCACGAGTGGCTCTATTAAAATCGCTGCAATTGTTTGATGTTGTTGTTCTAATAGTATTTCTAAATGCGCAATTTGTCGCTCTGCAACGTGTTCCGCGGTTTCTCCCGCTTCCGCATAATGCGTCGCAGGCGAAGGAGCGGTTAAAGTTGGCATCAGCAAAGGGGCGTAAATATCTTTATACAACGCGACATCGCCCACCGCCAACGCGCCCAGTGTTTCACCGTGATAACCATCTTGAATCGTGATAAATCGCTTTTTTTCTGGAAAACCTGAGTTTTTCCAAAAATGAAAGCTCATTTTTAAAGCAACTTCTATACTTGCTGAACCATTATCTGCAAAAAAGCAGCGGTTTAAACCGTTGGGCGTGATTGCCACTAATTGTTCGGCTAAATGGATAACTGGTTCATGGGTAAAGCCCGCTAAAATTACATGTTCTAATTCATTTACTTGTTTTTGCAGGGCTTGAGCGATATGGGGATTGGCATGTCCAAATAAATTGACCCACCAAGAACTCACTGTATCTAAATAGCGTTTTCCTTCAAAATCTTCTAACCAAACGCCTTCCCCGCGTTTAATAGGAATCAGCGGTAAAATGCTTTCATTGCCTAAAAGTGCATCATGGTCTTTCATTTGAGTGCAAGGATGCCATAATACATTTAAATCACGTTGTTTTAATGAAGAATTCATTATTCTCTCTTATAAAGAAAATTAGCCGACTTTGCTTAAAATTCTATCTAAAGCACGCGGGGTTAAGATTCGTTTTAAAGTTGCAAATAAATAACTTGGAAAAGTAACAGGATAATGAGTTTTTGGGTTTTTTGCTTCTAAAGCATGTAATACTTTTTTAAATACCGCTTCTGGTGGTAAAGTAAAAGGAACTGCCGCGCCTTTTGTTTCTAGTCGTTTAATCGTGGCTTGGTAGTGTTCTTTAAAACGGCTGTTTTCAACATCAATATTTTTCTTAAACATGGCTAAGCTATTTTCTCTAAAACGAGTGGCAATAGGTCCCGGTTCAATTAAACAAATATGTACGCCTGTTCCTTTTAATTCTAAACGTAAAGTATCCGTTAATCCTTCTAAAGCATGTTTGCTGGCGTTATACGCGCCGCGCATGGGTAAAGCAACATAGCCTAATAATGAGCTATTTTGTAAAATTCGTCCTTCACCTTGTTGTAAAAAAGTGGGTAAAACAGCACAAGTTAATTCGTGTGTGCCAAATAAATTGCTTTCAAATTGTTCGCGTAACACTGCGCGGCTTAAATCTTCTACTGCGCCTGCTTGTCCATACGCGCCGTTGTTAAATAACGCATATAATTTTCCGTCGGTGCGTTCTAACACTGTCGCAACGGTAGTTTGAATAGAATTAGAATCTGCTAAATCTAATTGTAAACTTTCTAAACCTTCTGTTTGTAAACGAGTTACATCTACCGTTTTGCGGGCAGTGGCAAAAACGCGATAGCCTCGTTTTTTTAATTCATGTGCAACACAATGACCAATACCAGAGGAACATCCCGTAATTAAAATATTTTTTGTAAGTGAATTCATTATTGTATCCATAGCAAAATTGTAACAATTGTTTTTTATAATGAATAATAGGTGTTTTTAAATTAACTTTGGTTATTTAAAAATAACTACCTTAAATCATACTTTAACCATACTTTATTAAGTCTCTATTTTGAGGCATGTTTTTAACACATGGATACGACTACACCTAACAGCAGTTTTGATATTGCAGCTATTTTACGCGATCCTAAAGTGATTCGCTTACGGAATTGGCGAATGATGAAAGATCAAATTGTTCGTCATGCAATGACCGTTGGTGGAATCGGCGTTATTGTCGCTATTTTATTAATTTTTCTTTATTTATTAATTGTTGTCGCGCCTTTATTTTCGCCGCCGAACATGAAAGAAATTAAGCAATTTGCATTGCCTTCCGCTCAAGCTGGAAAAACTTTATTTCTCGCAATGGAAGAAAAAAATGAAATTGGTGTTCGTTTTACTGAGCAAGGCAAAGCCATTTTCTTTAAATTGGCTTCAGGCGAAATTTTAAAAGAAATTGAAAATACTTTACCTGAAAATACTCAAATTGTAAGTTTGGCTTCTAGTGATTCTACAAGTCAAGTTGTAGCTTTGGGTTTGAGTAATGGCAGTACCATTGTAATGCGTCATGCGTATGGTTTGAACTTCGCAGATAATGCAGCGGGAACAGCCGTGCGGACGATTGTACCTGAAATTAAATATCCTTTGGGTAAAGAACCCGTTGTTGTTGATACTAAAGGGGAAGCTTTAAGTTTATTTGCGGTGCAATTATCGGAAAGTAATAATACTTTCGTTGCGTTGACAGCGTCTAAACGTTTGGTTTTAACCAGTGTTAGCAAAACGGTTAACTTCTTAACAGAAGAAGAAACGTTAGAAAGTTCTGGGGGCGAGTTACCTTGGGAATATGCGAGTACCGTTACCCATTTATTGTTATCTAAAGACCAACGCGCTTTATATGTTGCTGACTCAGAAGGTTATGTAACGTTTGTTGATATCAACGATAAAAGCAAACCTAAAATTGTAAATCGTGTTCAAGTGGTAAAAAGTCCTACACAATTAACCGCGCTGCAATTTTTAACGGGCGATATTTCGTTGTTAATTGGTGATTCTACTGGGCGCGTTGCGCAGTGGTTTCCTGTACGCAATGAAAAAGGCGAATTTGTGTTAACTTTTATTCGTGATTTTAAAACCACGGATAAAGCCATTAATGCAATTGCAACGGAAGAGCGACGCAAGGGCTTTGCAACCGCAGATGATACGGGCAAAATTGGTATTTATCATACAACCTCACATAACCAATTATTATCCCAGCAAATTTCTAATTCTGGTATTGCACAAATTACCTTATCTCCGCGTGCTGATAGATTGTTAGTACAAGATAAAGCGGCAACTATGCACGTTTGGGAAATTCATAACGAACACCCTGAAGTTTCTTTTTATTCTTTGTGGGGCAAAGTTTGGTATGAAAGTTATCCTGAACCCGCTTATATTTGGCAATCCTCCGCTGCAACGGCTGACTTTGAACCTAAATTCAGTTTAGTGCCTTTAGCCTTTGGTACATTTAAAGCGGCTTTTTATGCGATGTTAATCGCTATTCCTTTGGCGTTATTTGGTGCAGTTTATGCCGCTTATTTTATGTCAGCGGGTTTACGAACCTATGTAAAACCTACCATTGAAATTATGGAAGCTTTACCTACCGTTATTTTAGGTTTCTTAGCGGGTTTATGGTTGGCTCCAGTGATTGAAGCGAATTTACCTGGCACTTTCTTGATGTTTTTCTTATTGCCAGTGGTCATTTTATTATGCGCATTCGTTTGGCATCGTTTTATTCCTAAAGAAGTAAAATATCGCATTCCTGAAGGTTGGGAAGCAGCTTTATTAATTCTGCCTATTTTATTCACTATCGTTTTATCTTTCCTATTAAGCCATAGCATTGAAGCATGGTTTTTTGGGGGCGATATGCGGCATTGGTTGACAACACATGGTGTTCCTTTTGACCAACGCAATGCGTTAATCGTAGGAATTGCAATGGGTTTGGCGGTTATTCCTAATATTTTCTCTATTGCTGAAGATGCAATTTTCAGTGTGCCTAAGCATTTAACCGCAGGTTCTTTGGCTTTAGGGGCAACAAAATGGCAAACCATGATTCGGGTGGTGTTATTAACTGCCAGTCCGGGGATTTTCTCAGCAATTATGATTGGTTTAGGACGCGCCGTGGGTGAAACCATGATTGTGTTGATGGCAACAGGTAACACCGCTGTATTAGATTTCAGCGCATTCCAAGGATTGCGGACTTTATCTGCCAATATTGCGGTAGAAATGCCTGAATCTGAGGTAGGAAGCACTCACTTCCGTATTTTATTCTTATCTGCTTTGGTACTGTTTTTACTGACATTTTTATTTAATACCATTGCAGAATCGGTTCGACACAGCTTAAGAAAGAAATATAGTTCATTATGAGAAACCTTCAAACAAAACAAACTTGGTGGGGCAGTGGCGATCCTTGGATTTGGCTGACTTCTGCCGCAGTCTCTATCAGCATTATTGTGGTTTTTGCTTTATTATTGTTAATTGCTTCACGCGGTTTATGGCATTTCTTGCCGCATCCCGTAATGCAAGCACAATATGATGACCATGTGAATCCAGCCCATAAAATCATTGGGGAAATTCACGGCGAAGAAACTGTTCCCGCTATCCGCTTGCAAGATAAAAATTTGCAAGGGGAGTTTATTGAGCGGAATTTAATTAAAATTGGTAATCGCGAGTTAAATCCTTTAGATTTCCGTTGGGTGGTTGCGCAATATTTAAGCAATGTTGAATATCCTGCCGATATTCTAGTATTAGAACGTCGTAAAGGTGGCAATGCTTATGGCTATTTGCGTACCATTAAAGAAAAAGGACAAGTGGTTGCGCAAAATGATACGGCAAAAACAGAGTTAGTGAAGCGGTTGCAACGGGCACATGCTTTGTTTGATGAAATTGAGCATTTAGAAAAAACTGAAGTTGGGAATATTAACCATCAATTAGAGCAATTACGGTTAGAACAACGCAGTTTAGAGTTGCATCGCAATCGCACGGGAGAACCTATTCCCCCTGAACGCTTAGCGGTTATTCAAGCAAAACGTGCAGAATCTGATGCCCAATTTCAACAATTAAGCCAACGCTTAGCGGCTTTATATCAAGAAATTGACCGTGATAGTTTGACTTTGGAAGTGATGGATGGACAAGAAGAAGAGGTAAAATTGTCGAATGTCATTCATCAATATTATCCAAATACTTATACTACGCTACAGTCAATAGGACACTTCTTTGCTAAAATTTGGGAGTTTGTCAGCGAAAATCCTCGCGAAGCAAACACGGAAGGCGGTGTATTCCCTGCTATTTTCGGCACAATTATTTTAGTATTTATCATGACTTTAATTGTGACCCCATTCGGCGTGATTGCGGCGGTTTATTTACGCGAATATGCAAAACAAGGATTTTTAACCCGCTCCATTCGGATTGCAGTGAACAACTTGGCGGGTGTGCCGTCTATTGTTTACGGGGTGTTCGGTTTAGGTTTCTTTGTTTATTTTATTGGCGGTTCAATTGACCAATTATTTTTTGAAGCCGCCTTACCTTCTCCTACTTTCGGCAGTGGGGGAATGTTATGGGCTTCATTAACCTTAGCAATTTTAACTTTACCCGTTGTGATTGTTTCTACGGAAGAAGGTTTAGCACGGATTCCTAAAGCCATTCGGGAAGGCAGTTTAGCCTTAGGCGCGACTAAAGCTGAAACGTTATGGCGTACTGTGTTACCAATGGCAAGTCCAGCGATTATGACAGGGATGATTTTAGCGATTGCCCGCGCAGCGGGGGAAGTTGCTCCTTTAATGTTGGTGGGGGTGGTTAAACTTGCACCTTCTTTAGTGTTAGATGGGAATTATCCCTTTATGCACTTAGAGCGTAAATTTATGCACTTAGGTTTTCATATTCACGATGTCGCGTTCCAAAGTCCTAATGTTGAAGCTGTGCGTCCATTAGCTTATGCCACTTCTTTTTTGTTAATTACCATTATTATCGTGTTGAATTTAGCGGCTTTTTGGATTCGTAATCGCTTACGTGAAAAATATAAAGCATTGGAAACAACCTAACATACTGAATTAACTGTTTTAATGCAATTATTGCATTAGCGAGAAAAAGAACGAGGATAGAATGACTATGATGACTAATGAAGGCGTAACGCATGGCATTGACATTGCTGCGCTTGGAAGAGGCGAACCTTCACTTAACATTAGCAATGAAAAAATTTGTTTAGAAGTGAAGAACTTCAATTTGTATTATGGCGCGAAACAAGCGTTAAAAACCATCAACATGCAAATTCCTGAGCGGCGCGTTACTGCTTATATCGGGCCGAGTGGTTGTGGTAAATCCACTTTGTTGCGTTGTTTTAATCGGATGAATGATTTAGTGGATGGCGTGCGGACTGAAGGGGAAATTTTGCTGGAAAACAGCGACATTTTCCATCCTTCTGTCAATATTGCTGAATTGCGTCGGCGGGTGGGGATGGTATTCCAAAAACCTAACCCATTTCCTAAATCCATTTATGAAAACGTCGCTTATGGTTTACGTTTGCAAGGGATTAACAGTCGGCGGGTATTAGATGAAGTGGTAGAAAAATCATTACGCGGTTCTGCCTTGTGGGACGAAGTCAAAGACCGTTTACATGATAATGCTTTAGGTTTATCGGGTGGACAACAACAACGCTTAGTGATTGCGCGGGCGATTGCGATTGAACCAGAAGTGTTATTATTAGATGAGCCTGCTTCTGCGCTTGACCCAATTTCTACCTTGAAAATCGAAGAGTTAATCAACGAACTCAAAGACCGTTATACTATTGTGATTGTTACGCATAATATGCAGCAAGCGGCGCGGGTGTCTGACTACACTGCCTTTATGTATTTAGGGGAATTAATTGAATTTGGTGATACCAGCTCCTTATTCACTAATCCTACTAAAAAGCAAACAGAAGATTATATTACGGGACGTTACGGCTAAACGCTTTATAATAGCTGGGTACGTTTTATAATAAAGGTAATGGGAGGAGTTAGCAAAATTTGCAGCGCGAGTTTTGCTTGAAACCTCTTACAAATAAAGAGCACGTCATTTATATCAAGCCAGCAAGACTGTTCTGTGAATAATCGGAACAGTCCTTGCTCTCTCGTATTGTCTTATTTGGGGCATTCGCTCCCCGTCACTACACAATAAGGAAGAACACCATGACGGAAGAAACCACACAACATCATATCTCTCAACAATTTAATGCTGAGTTGCGAGAGTTGCGTAGTCAAATGCTGAGTATGGGCGGCTTAGTAGAAGACCAACTTGCACATGCTTTGATTGCTTTACGCACGGGTGATGAGGTTACTGCTAAACGGGTTTATAACAATGACTATAAAGTCAATGCGATGGAAGTGCAAATTGATGAGGATTGCACCCGTATTTTAGCACGGCGACAACCTGCTGCCAGTGATTTGCGTTTAGTTATTGCGGTAACTAAAACAATTACTGATTTGGAACGGATTGGTGATGAGTCAGAGCGGATTGCTCGGATGGCGATGCAAGTCGTGAATGGTAATACACAAGCAAAATATTATATTGCAGTCAATCACTTAGGGGATTTGGCACGGCAAATTTTACATGAGGCTTTGGACAGTGTAGCACGTTTAGATTTAGAAACAGCGTTACAAGTCATTCAACGCACGGGCGAAGTAGATGATGAATCCGAAAATGTAAACCGTCAAATTATCACTTATATGATGGAAGACCCGCGCATGATTCCATTAGGTTTAAATTTAATGTGGTCGGCGCGTGCTTTAGAGCGGGTTGCGGCGCATTCGCGTAATATTTGTGAATATTTGATTTACTTTATTAAAGGCAAAGATGTACGTCATGTCAGCTTAAGTGAAGTCGAAAATCAAGCACGCCGTCCACATTATTAAAATGAACGGTATGTAAAACGAGTAGGTTATGCCTACTCGTTTTGTTTAGTGATTTAGTTTTGAACCGTTAACCAACTTTTTTCTTGTGCATGAGTGACAAATTCCCGCACATCATTTTCAATGCCGCTGGCAAACTCAGGAAATGCCTGTTGTAGTTCAGCGACAATGGCTTGTAATTCCCGTCCATCACAGCGTTTTAAAATTTCGCCCGCACTGGGATTTAATTTAATCATCCCTTCTGGATAAAGTAACACATAACATTCTTGTGCTGCTTCCCATTGAAAACGATAACCTGCTGCTAAATTCACTTTTGATGTTGCTAATAGCATTTATTTAACTTTCCTTGCGTTATTTCGTAGGGTGGAATAGCAAAGCGTATTCCACCATGAA
>CAZKST010000119.1:0-9309 GCA_964555395.1 uncultured Thiotrichaceae bacterium
GCGTAATATCCACAGAATTAATGTTTAAATCCACTCTCCCTGATTCAATTAAATTTACATCTAATAGATTAGAAATGAGTTGAAACATCATATTTGAACTATTTTCAATCATTTCCATATATTCTAATAATTCAGTTTGCGTAATATCTTCACTAGACTCTTTAACTAAAGCCGCAACCCCTAAAATGGCAGACAACGGATTTTTTAAATCATGGGCAGTAATTCCAAGAAATTCATTCTTTTCTTGATTTAGACGGGCTAATGAATTGGAATGATTTTCCAACTCTTTAAATAATCGTCGATTTTCAGCAAAAGTGTGAGAAACAGTAATAAACCATTTTTGCCATAATGGTGAAACTTTTGGAATGCAAGCGGCGCGCCCTTCGCTTTCATTTTTAATATGTTCTACCAATGAACGTGCAGGGCGAATAAATTCTTTTTGGGTGATATAGTAATTAAAGAATAATATTGAAATCAAACTGGCTAATAAAACAAATAAAACCCAGCTAATATTGGTAATAACTTGTTGAGCCATTACCGATTTAGGTATCCAAAAAACTAATTTCCAATTAACATCAGGAATTGTTTTATAAATAAATAAGTAGTCTTTGATTTCTATAACTTCAGATTCTGAATGTTTAAATAAAGTTCGCCATTCTTTACGAATATCTAAAGGAAAAGCCGCGTCCGCTCCTTGCACTTTTTCATCTTTAGCACTAATTAGCAAATTGTGCGCTAATAATTTTTCTTGCTCATTAATAATGAAAACATGGTTATCATAATATTTCAAATCTTTGATATATTGATTAAGCACATTTAAAGTAAAATCTAAAGAAACTGCCCCGCGAAATTGTTCATCCTCATAAACAGGTGCGGAACAAGTGACCATTAAACCCTGTCCTGCTTGGTCTATATAAGGCTCTGTCCAGAAAGCTTTTTTATCAGGATTGATTGTAGGCAAGGCAAGGCTATAAAACGCATTTTGATATAAATCGGGTGAGAATTTAAAATGCTGCGATTCTTCCCAAGGAAATAAATTAATAAAAGCATTGGCAGAAGTATAATAAACCCAAACAGTATTTGGGATAGAATGCTTAATCATTTGGAAATAATTATTTAAATCCAATGCCATTTCTACTTCTCTATAAAAAGCAGTAGAACGATTTGAGAAACGTCCTGCGCCCGTTAAATTTCCAACCGTAGAAGTATAAAAAGGTTCGGTAATTACATCCAAATGATAATAGTTTTCTGCCACATTTTCTTGAATTTGAGATAATAGCGGTGAAGGTGTTTGATAAGTTGGATGAGTTTGAAAGTAGCTTTCGGCTCTATTTTGTAAATTTTCAACTTCAAGCTTTGCAAGTTTTAAAAAGTTAAGCTGTAAACTACGCTCATTAAACAAATTTTTAATGGTGGCTAATTCGTAGTTATATTGTGTGGTATATTGTAAATAAATAAAACCAGAAATAATGCTTAAAATTAATACAAAAATAATAAGCATACTATAATTGTAGCGTTTTAAGAATTCCATCAATCTTTCCTAAATTCAAATAAAAGCTTCCATCAATTTAAATAAGCATAATCAATCATTATTATGCAAATTGATAAATTGCAGTAAGTGTTGACGATAGCCACTAAACAGTTTTTTATTCCATCAATAGAAGAAAAATAAATGCTACAGATTTATCTTCAAATTTAGGATAAATTAAAAATGTCTCGGGCTTCTAATACGTTTTGAAACAACTTACGTTTTTAACAGTTTTGCATGTTCATCAAATTCAACAAAAAAAGTTGAACCTTTTCCTAATTCACTTTCACACCATACGCGCCCGTTCATCGCTTCCACCAAGCGTTTGACAATAAACAGTCCTAAACCTGTAGAATGTTCATTGCCAGTGGGACGCGCGGTTAAGCGAGTAAATTTACAAAATAATTTCTTTTGTTCTTCTTCGCTAATTCCTACGCCTTCATCTTGTACTTCAAAGCGGATTTTGCCTGCATGATATGAAAGACGCACCAAAACGGAGCGATTAAACGGCGAATATTTAATCGCATTAGAAATTAAGTTATCAATAATTTGAGTAATGACATTATTATCCACATGAATATAATAATGGTTACTAGGAGAAATTAAAGTTAAATTAATCTGCTTTTCTTTTGCTCTATCACTATAGACGCGCAAAATATATTGAACCGTAGCGTAGATATTATGTGTTTGAAATTCAAAATTTAACTTTCCTGATTCAATCGCATTAACATCTAATAAATTTTTAATAAGTTGAAACATCATGTGAGCACTGTTTTCAATCATGCTCATATATTCCAATAATTCAGCTTTATTCAATTCATCACAAGACTCTTTTACCAAACTTGCAATGCCTAAAATACCTGATAATGGATTTTTTAAGTCGTGGGCGGCAATTCCTAAAAATTCATTTTTTTCTTGATTAACAACAATTAGTTGCTCATTAGCTTGTTGCAATTCTACTGTGCGCTCAATGACTTTTTGTTCTAAACCTTGCCGATAAGATTCTAAGGTTAATAAATCATCAAAAGCCCGCAAACTTGCGGTAACTAAAGTAATTAGTTTTTGGCGGCTTAATTCCGCTTTATTGGCATAATCATTAATATCATATTGCGTGATAATTTCTTCTTCAGGCGCATAACCTGGTTGTCCTGTACGCAATACAATCCGAATAAATTGATTATTAAGTTGTTCGCGAATATAACGGACTAACCCTAAACCAGCACTGTCATTTTCCATGACTACATCTAAAAAAGCTAAAGCAATATCAGTATGTTGCGCTAAAATAACTTGGGCTTCTGCCGCACTATACGCATCATAAAACTCAATACCTTTATTTTTAAATTGATAATTTTGCAAAACTAAATAAGTAATTTCATGAATATCACGCTCATCATCAACAATTAAAACTTTCCATTTATCTTCTGTTTTGGGCAGAACAACGGCACTTGGAGCTAATGGCGGTTCTTCTACAAAAAATAACGTTTCTTCCTGCTGAGATGGTTTAAAATCAGCAAATAAATCATCTTCTAACTGATTTGCTAACGGCGCAACATTATCGCTAGCGGTTATGAATATGGGAGGAGCGTCTTGGGTAATAGAAGGATTATTTGCATCATCGTTAGTATTCATTGCGGTATCCTAAAATTTTTAGTTTCCTGAGTGTGACAAGGGAAGGTCTAAAATAAAATGCGTGCCTTGTCCTATTTGACTTTCGCAACGAATATTGCCATTGAGTTTATGCGTCACTAGGTTATAAACAATGTGTAAACCTAAACCTGTCCCGCCACCTTGCCGATTGGTGGTAAAAAATGGTTCAAAAATGCGCGGTAAAACCTCTGCCGCAATTCCTTTACCATTGTCATAATAATCTATGCGTAATATAGCGGGGTGAATATCGCTTACACTAGCAACTTTTATCGTAATCGTTCCTTCTTGACTTTCTTTAAAACCATGTGCCAAAGAATTCATGATTAAGTTAGTCAAAACTTGCGAAAATGCACCAGGATAACTATTCAGCGTTAATTCAAACGGGCATTCCACGATAAAATGACACTGCATACGCTTAAAAGACGGTTGTAAACTTTTAATAATATCATGTACATAATCACGCAGTGCAAAAACACGTTGTTGCTCGCTAGATTGATCCACTGAAACTTGTTTGAAACTCTTGGTTAATTCGGCAGCACGCGCTAAATTTTTCAAAATTAAGCTACTGTTTTGATGTGCTGCATTTAAATAGCTTTCTAAATCTGCTCGAGTCATCTTGCCCTGTTTGTACACATTGGCAAAATCTACGGTTAATTTATCTAATTGGGAAGCAGCAGTAACACAAATCCCAACTGGGGTATTAATTTCATGAGCAACTCCCGCAACTAAATTTCCGAGGGCTGCCATTTTTTCCGATTCAACTAATTGTTGTTGCATGGTTTGTAATTGTGCTAAGGTTCTAGCCAACTCACCGTTTTTAGCTTCAATTTCTGCATTATAACGCAAGGCAGCCGCCCGTGCTTCTTGCTCTTGTACCAGTTTTAAGCGCATATTTTCCGCTTGCTTACGCTCACTAATATCTTTAAATGCGGCAATCGCATATTTTACTTGTTTACGCTCACTATCAATGACTGGCGTGCCCCACATCTCTATAGGGATAATCTTATCTGAATGGCGAATTTCAAGGTTATCAACGGTTGTTGAATGACCTTCTAATGCTTGAATAATGGGTTGTTGCTCACTAGGATATAATTGGTCTGTGCCTGCCAAATAAGCATTATATAAGTGCGGGAAATCCTCAACATTATGATTATTATTTGTTTTAATCTTTTCAGGTTGCCCTAAAATTCGCTGTGCCGTGCGATTTTTATAATACGGTTTACGCTGTGCATCAACGACAAATACACCGACAGGCATCGCTTCCAAAAACTGTTTTAAGTTACGCTCACTTTCCTGAATATCTGCATAAAGACGCGCATTTTCCAGTGAAATGGCGACTTGGGTAGATAATAAATTTAAAATTTCTATCCGCTCATTCGTAAAGGCTGCCCGCGAAACATTATTTTCTAAATACAACAAACCCACTAACTTTGCTTGATTAAACAAAGGCAAACATAAAACAGATTGGCTTTGATGTTGATTGATATATGGGTCACGCCCAAAATTTGCGTGTTGAATGGCTTCAGACAAAACTAATTGTACTTTAGCACGAATAACATAATTTAAGACAGTTAATGGCACTAAATGCGCCGCTTGTGCCAAAGGAATATTTTGTAACACATTGACAGATAAAGGGTCAATTTGTAACTCCCCTTCAATAAACCACATTTCTTTGCGTTGCAACAACAACACACCCCGCTGTGCACCCGCATTTTCTAAAGTAATGTGCAACAACTTTTCCAACAAAGATTTTAAATCAATTTCGCCTGCTAATGCCTGTGAAGCTTTGATAATAGACGCAAAATCCAAATTATTCATTGAAGTTGCCGAGGTCGGCATATTAGAAGAAACAGCATAATTTTGCGACTCTCTAAAAGAAGACTGCAAACGTGTGGATAATAAACTATTCTTTTTAATATCAATGGTATCTGTCGTATGATTTGTATGCGTTTGTGAGCGTGTATGCACCAAATAATTCAGCATCAATTGCGGATATAAGGCTTCTAACTGTTTAACTTTTAAAATCGCGCCCCATCTCTGATAAGCATAGCAGGCTTCACTAAAATACAACTGCGCAATTTTTTCTTGCCCACGTTTCAAATACAATTCTAAAGCCAGCTCATTTGCCAACCCTTCATATTGTAGAAAACCATGTTGCTGTGCAGAAGCAATCGCTTGGTCATACAGCGTCATCGCCTCTAAAATATTACCCTGTACCTTTTGCATTTCAGCCGCGATAAGATAATGTTTATGCGCGAAATTAGCTTCACAATGTTGCATTAACAAAGTTAGTTTTGCATGATTGCGCTCAATAATCTGCCAACTTTGCACTTGTTCCTGCGCTGTTTGCTGCGGATATAAAGCCAACAAAGTCAACGCTTGTAAAAAATAATGTTCAGGCACTTGCAACAACGCCGCTGCAAGCGGCAATAAGGGCTCACAAGCCGTCGCGCTGGCTTTAGCCAACGCATATTCGCGTAATAAATAAAAATTGCGCATCCGCAACAAATAAAACCATTGCAAAGGTAATTTCATACCAATGCTATTCATGTATTCTAAATGTGCTTGTTCCGAAAATTGTTCATCATCCCAACTGCTAATAGAACACGTTTTAGCTAATAAATGATAGCTAGCTTGAATGGCAATAATAATATTTTCAGCTAACGGCTTATCTTTTGCTCGTTGAATAAAGGTTAAACGCTGCTGATTTTCTTGTATTAGCTCAATTAAAGGCGTACCTAATAAAGTAGAAGTATAATGCGAACAATTTAAACAATAAGTGGCATAAATAACATCACCATTCTCTAAAGAAAGTTGAAAACCTTTCTTTAAATAAGCAAGATTTGTATTCGCATGATTTTTAAAATGATTAATGAATGTTCCAAAAGCATGAAAAGAACGTTGCCCTGCATCGGATTGCAAACGCTTATCTAATTCTAAAGCCAATTCACCACATTCATTACCCGCATTATATTGGTCAACACCATCACTACACAATAAAATGCCATAAGCACAAAAAATATAAGAACTATAAACTGAAAGTCCTTGTTTAATTGTAAGGTTAAGTGCTCTTAAAACTAAGAAAACAAATAAGGAAGGATTTATAAAATAACTCGCAGGCATTAAACGGGCTATTAAATGCAATAAAGCTAAAGTCTTTTGATTTTGTACTTCAGGTAAATTAATTAAATCTTTAATTTGTTTGATATGCGCATTACTTTCAAAACACGCTTGCAAATTACTATTTACTTCTGCCCACTCAGGCATAAAATCAATTCCTGAAAAACAATCAGAAATATGAATATCAAATTCTTTCAATAAAACTTGCGCGATTTGTAAAGATTCAGCATAACGTCCTTGCGTGGTATATAAAATAACTTTTAAACGCTCAATATTAGTTCTTTCAATTAAATCGTGTACATGCTGCAAAGCAATGGCAAAGTAATGTTCAGCCGTTTCCAAATCAGCAATTAAATAAGCACATTCTGCATAATCAACATGCAAATTTAACATTAAATCATACTCAGTTTGCCAATGCGCTTTGCTTAATAATTGTAAGCCTGTTTGACAATATTTAACCGCAGCATGATAAGCAATCGACGCTTTTGCTTTCTTAACGGCAACTGCATTTAAACGAGCAAGCTCTAAATGTTCTTCAACCGCTAATAATTGAATACCATAATTGAGTTGATTAACAATATCAAAAATCAATTCTTCTCGCGTTTCCTCAGAAGTATTTTGATATAACAACTGCCCAATTTTTAAATGAACTGCCTGTTTTTGTTGCTCAGAAAAGAGCGCGTACGCGGCTTGTTGCACACGGTCATGTAAGAAACGATATTGAATACTAGCAGCAATACTTTCCTCATAAGCAAGTTTATACTGATCACCAATAGGTAAAATATAATTTTCTTGCAGTGCATGCCATAATACTTTTGCTGTTTCTTGAGCAGAATGCTCATAGACAACCGCCAAAATTGACAAATCAAAACGATTGCCGACACAAGCGGCAAGTTGTAAAACTTGTTGTGTTTCTATAGGCAATTTTTGAATCTTTTGCACTAACAAATCGACAACATTATCCGTCATTTGCCGTTGTTGAATAGCAACAAAGTCAAAAATCCAGCTTTTTATTTCCGTATCAAAATGCAATAATTGTTCATCATGCAATGTTTCTAAAAATTGATTAACAAAGAAAGGATTACCGCCAGTTTTTTGTAAAACAACTTCAGCTAATTTGTTAATTTTTTCATTTTGTTTTTCTGAACTTAATTCAGAATAATAGAAAGTATCATGACATAACGCAATTAAATGCTCTAAACTTAAAGGTGTTAAAGCAATTTCACTAATTTTAGTATTAAATTGCTCTATTTCTTCTAAACAATGTACTAAAGGATGTTGCTCAAAAATTTCATTATCCCGATATGCGCCAATAGTCAGCAAATAACAAATATCTGGATGGGTAGTAAAGCGTTTTAATAAAGCAAGGCTTGCACTGTCTGCCCATTGCAAATCATCTAAAAATAACACTAAAGGATGTTCAGCTTGAGTAAAAACGCGCATAAAATCGCTAAACACAAGCATAAAACGGTTTTGTGATTCAGCTGGGGGTAATGCAACGACGGGCGCGGGTTTAGCAATTAAATATTCAATTTCAGGAATAACTTCAGCAATCACGCCACCATTATTTCCCAATGCAAGCATGAGTTTTTGTTGCCATTGCTTAATGTCTTCTTCAGTTTCAGTTAATAGTTGCTTAATTAAATCTTGAAAAGCTTCAATAATTGCTGCATAAGGAATATTTCGCTTAAACTGGTCATATTTACCAGAAATAAAATACCCCCGTTTTAAAGCAATGGGTTTATGAATTTCATGAATGAGTACAGATTTGCCAATGCCAGAATAACCATAAACCAGCATTAATTCATTATTACCATAAGCAACCCGTTCAAAAGTAGTTAATAAACGATTTAATTCAGTTTCACGTCCATAGAGCTTTTGCGGAATATGGAAATAATTAGCAATATCATGTTGTGCTAAAGGAAAAGCATAAAAATCATTTTGTTGATAATTTTGCCAACATTGCAATAAATCTTGTTTTAAACCAAAGACAGATTGATAACGTTCTTCAGCAATTTTGGCTAATAATTTTAAAACAATAGTAGATAAACTTTCTGGAATTTCTGGGTTAACATGGTGCAAAGGCGTTGGAATTTTAGCCAAATGACAATGAATTAATTCCATTGCATCATCGCTATTAAAAGGCAATTCACCTGTTAATAAACGATAAAAAAGCATACCTAAAGAATAGAAATCAGTTCTATAATCAATATCCCGATTCATTCGTCCAGTTTGTTCGGGAGAAATATAAGGTAATGTCCCTTCTAAAACATTAGGACTACGCGGAACAACTTTTTCGCGTGATAAAACAGTAGAAATACCAAAATCGATAATTTTTAATTGTTCAGTTTGGGGATTGTAAACAATATTAGCGGGATTTATGTCTTTATGAATAACTCGGTGTTGATGAATATCATTTAAATTATCACAAATTTTAAAGGCTAATTTAAAGAAAGTTGCTAAATCAATAGCTTCTTTGTATAAAATACTTAACGCTTGTCCGCCAAAGTCTTCCATAATAATTAAAGGACGTTGCTTATATTTTTCTAAAGCAATTAATTTGGGAACATAAGGAGAGTTAATCGCTTGAGTAACTCTATACTCTAATTCAAAACGTGCAATTTCACTGGCAGAAGGATATTCTTTTTGCATCATTTTACAAATGATAGCCTTTTTATCGTTTAATCGATAACCACGATAAACAGATGAATTACTACTTTCATAAACAAGGTTTTGAATAAAATAATCAGCAAGTTGTAACATAAGAATAAATAGCTAAAAATTAGAGAAAATGTAGTTTTGTTTTAATAGAACTTAATTTTTTGTGAAAAATTCGCGAGCAATCCCTGTAGTTTGCTCTATTAATTCCACAGACAAGCCTTGTGCAAAAAGGTTTTTTGCTATTTCTAATCTTTCTGTTTCCCGCCCTTTCTCAATACCCAATTCAACGCCTTTCTCCAATCCTTTAGAAAATACTTCTTCTTTCTCTTTCTCCCGCAGCTCAGTCTCTGAAT
>CAZKST010000120.1:0-9297 GCA_964555395.1 uncultured Thiotrichaceae bacterium
ATTATTGGGATAAAGATTTACCGAATAAACAAATTTGGCAAGATTGTTTAAATGTGCTGAAACCGGGGGCGTTTGGGGTCGTATTTTCTTCTGTGCGTTTAATGCACCGTTTAATGGTAGATTTAGAAGACAGTGGTTTTATTATTAAAGATGTGTTGTTTTGGGCTTATTTAAATGGAATGCCAAAAAGCAGAGATGTTGCTTTAGAAATTGATAAAGAACTCGGTGCACAAAGCAAAGTCGTTGGGCATTATAATTATGTGCAAGGTTATAAAACGCAAAATGTTGATAATTATTATGCACAACAAAAATTAAAACTTGAACCCACATCTGAATTAGCTTTGCAGTATAAAGGCGCAGGTTTAGGGGTTAAACCTGCTTATGAGCCGATTATTTTAATTCAAAAACCAATAGAAAAAGGTTTAAAAGTTGCTCAAAACTTAATTAAATATGGAACGGGTGCATTGAATTTAGAAGAAACCCGCATTCCTTATGCTCAAGGTGAAAAGAAAGTCGGACACAATCCGCATCCTAAAGGGCGTGTAACTGCAAATATTTTGCGCACTGAAACATGGGAAGATGATTATGATAAATTCTTTGTTGTGCCTAAAGTGCGACAACACGCTGAAACTTTTAATCATCATCCTACTTTAAAACCTGTAGATTTAATGCAGCATTTAATAAAACTCATCAGTTTTAAACAACATATTGTATTAGACCCTTTTATGGGCAGTGGTAGTACAGGAGTTGCAAGTTTACAGTTGTCCCGCCGTTTTATTGGTTTTGAATTAGATGAGGCTTATTTTAAAATCAGTCAACAGCGTTTAAGTGTTTTTTAAAGTTTTTTATACCCTATCATTTTAAGTGAGTTTAACTCACTTTTTTCTTTTTATTTTCTAACTTTATTAATTTTCCATGTCTGCAAAAATAACCGCTCGTTTCATTGCTTTACGCGTTTTATCTTCTGTCATTATTCATCATCATTCTTTAGCCGATACACTTGAACCTGCATTAGAAAAACTAAAAGATTTACGCGACCGCAGTCTTGCCCAAGCTCTATGTTATGGGGTAATGCGTCATTTATTTCAGTTGCAAGCTTTATTAAAGCAACTTTTAGAAAAACCTTTAAAAGCAAAAGATGCAGATGTAGAAATTATTTTGTTATTAGGTTTATTTCAATTGCTGCATTTGCGCATTCCCACCCACGCCGCGACGGCGGAAACGGTGAGTTTAACCCGCTTATGCAAAAAAGAACATTTTAGTGGTTTGGTCAATGCGATTCTGCGCCGATTCTTGCGCGAACAAGAGACTTTATTAATTCAGCTTGAATCTGATGACAGTGCGCGCTTTTCGCATCCTGAGTGGTTTATTGCGCGTTTAAAACACCATTGGGGGAATGAGCAAGCGGCTGAAATTTTACAGGCGAATAATCAATTTCCGCCGATGACCTTGCGTGTGAATCAACGCAAAATCAGTCGGGCAGAGTATTTACAATTATTACAGTCTATTAATATTGAGGCAATTTTAACCCCACATACTGAATCTGGTTTAACTTTAGCTCAAGCTGTTGAAGTAGAAAAATTACCTTTTTTTGCAGAAGGTTATGTTTCTGTACAAGATGGTGCGGCGCAACTGGCAGCACAATTGCTTAATATTCCTGAAGGTGCGCGGGTCTTAGATGCTTGTGCAGCACCCGGAGGAAAAACGGCACATTTACTGGAAAAATATCAACCGCGTGAATTAGTCGCCCTCGATCAAGATGAACAACGTGTAAAAAAAATCGTTGGTACTTTACAACGCTTAGGCTTTTACGCCACAATTTGTTGCGCAGATGCCAATCACTTAGACAGTTGGTGGGATGGTCAACCGTTTGACCGTATTTTATTAGATGTGCCTTGTTCTGCAACGGGCGTTATCCGTCGTCATCCCGACATAAAATACTTACGTCAAGCTTCTGATATTTCCGCTTTAGTCAATCGTCAAGCCGCAATTCTTGCCAGCGCATGGCAAGTATTAGCTGTCGGTGGCAAGTTACTTTATGCAACTTGTTCGGTGTTAGCTGAAGAAAATACGCTGCAATTACAACAGTTTCTTGTTAATCACGCGGATGCCCAAGTTGAATCCATTAATGCTGACTGGGGCTACGCTCAAGCCGTAGGGCGACAGATATTCCCTAGCGTGCAAGGGTTTGATGGTTTCTACTATGCCATTTTGGTTAAAACCGCTTAGTTTTTTGTTTGTCCTGACTTTATTGACAGTGCTGGGCTTTATGCCTGCCGCTTCTCGGGCGGATTTTACAATTCAATATGCACAAACACGGTTAGTAGATACGCTTTATGTTCTTGATGCTAACTTAGATTATCAATTATCAGACAGTGCTTTAGAAGCTTTAAAAAGTGGGGTAACATTGACTTTTGTCCTCTCTATTGAGGTTAAGCGCGAACGCTGGTATTTTCTTAATCAACGGTTGCTAGAATTAAAACAACGCTATCAGTTACGTTATCATGCGCTCAGTAATAAATATGTGTTGACTTATACCAACACGGGGATTCAGGAGAATTTTTCATCAGTGAGTGCAGCTCTAGCAACCATGGGAAGACTAACCGATTTTCCCTTAATTGACAGTTATTTGGTTAAACAGACGGAAACGTACTGGGTTGCTTTGCAAACGCAGTTAGATATTGAAGCCTTGCCCGCGCCCTTGCGTCCCGTTGCGTATTTTTCTTCACAATGGCATTTGGCTAGCGATTGGTATTTATGTCCACTCACTCTCTCCATTCCTTCTTCAACAAATGGCAAGGATGGATAACTGTTGGTATAATCATCGTATTATTTTTTGCATTATTGGCATCTTTGTCGATGATGTCAGATGCTTTACAAAATTCAGCGCATTTTGAAAATTTATATACTGTCCTTTTAGCCGTTAATATTGTGGCGGCATTGGCTTTGTTAATATTGATTGCTTTTCATGTGAAGCGATTAATTTCTCAAGTCCGTCGTCGTCGTATGGGGGCACAATTAACGGTACGCATTTTAAGTTTATTCGTAGTACTTTCTTTAATTCCCGCTACAATTGTTTATTTATTTTCTTTAGAGTTTCTTCATCGTCAATTAAACAGTTGGTTTACTTTTGAAGTAGAAACGGCTTTAGACAGTTCTTTAGAATTAAGTAAAGCAGCTTTAGATAATTTATTAAAAGAAGCCCTTCGCCGCACTGCGACGGCGGCTGAAGCAATTGAGCCTTTAGGTAAAAAAACGGAAGGGATATTATTAGATAATTTACGCGAACAAACGGGCGCGCAAGAATTAGCATTGTTCACTAATAATGGTAAATTATTGTTATCTTCAGTGTCTGAAACGAATTTATTGCCCAGTCGTCCTAATGAAAATATATTACTACAATTACGCAATGCTTATAGTTATGCCAGTTTAGAACCGATGGCGGAGCAAGGTTTAAATATCCGCGTAATGTTGAAAATAGAAAGCGTCAATCAACACGAAAAATTATTGTTACACGCGCTCTTTCCTGTGCCTAAACGTTTAACCGAACTTGCTGAAAAGGTGCAAAAATCTTATAGAAATTATGGTTCTAGCAAATATTTACATGCCCCATTAAAATTAAGTTTTACGCTTGTCTTATCGTTAGTGTTACTATTAAGTTTGTTTGCCGCCATTTGGATGGCATTTTTTTCGGCTCAACGCTTAGTTGCACCGCTAAGTAACTTAGCAGAGGGGACACGCGCCGTTGCTCGCGGGGATTATGACAAGCAATTGCCAGTAACGCATCAAGACGAATTAGGCTTTCTAGTTCAATCATTTAATGACATGACCCGTCGCATTGCGCGGGCGCGTGATGATGTTAAACGTCAACAAATCTATTTAGAAGCCATTTTAGAACGCTTATCTTCAGGGGTTATTTCATTTGATGCAGGCAAACATTTATTAACCGTCAATCCTGCGGCAAGTAATGTCTTGGGAGTCAATTTGCAAGAGTTACTTGGCAAAACCTTGACAGAACTGCATAAAGAACATAGTGATTTACAAAGTTTTTATCTCTTGATTGAAAAACATTTGCATGAAGCTGATGGTGACTGGCGCGAAGAAACGACCATTTTTGGCAGTGGTGGGCGCAAAGTCTTAATGTGTCGCGGTACACGTTTACCGATGATAGAAGAACAGCAAGAGGGCTATGTATTGGTATTTGATGATGTAACAACCCTAATTCAAGCACAGCGTGATGCAGCTTGGAGTGAGGTTGCGCGCCGCTTAGCACATGAAATTAAAAACCCTTTGATGCCTATTCAGTTAGCGGCAGAGCGTTTGCGGCATAAGTACTTGAAAAAAATGACAGAAGAAGATGCTGAAACGCTTGACCGCTTGACCTATACCATTATTCAGCAAGTGGATGCCATGAAAGAAATGGTAAATGCTTTTTCTGAATATGCCAAAACCCCAACCATAAAAAAACAGCCATTGAATTTAAATGATTTAGTACGAGAAATGAGCTATTTGTATCAACAACAAACCATTCATTTCCGTTTATCTTTGGTTGAAGATTTACCTTTAATTGAAGCTGATCGCGGACGGTTACGGCAGATTTTGCATAATTTAATTAAAAATGCAATTGAAGCGGGACAAGAAGCGGGACAAGAAGAAATTTTTATTGATATTGCGACTCGCCATTTAATTGAACCGAATTTAAATTGTGTAGAATTTTGTATTCGTGACCAAGGGGCGGGCGTTCCCCCGCAATTATTAGAAAAATTATTTGAACCCTATGTAACATCCAAAACTAAAGGCTCAGGTTTAGGCTTGGCAATTGTTAAGAAAATTGTGGATGAACATGGCGGGATTATTTGGGTTGAAAACAACGGCGGTGCGAGTTTTAATATTCGTTTACCCGCCATCACTTCAACTTTTGCGATTCCAATAGAACCGATTTCGATATGAGTGCAACAATTTTAGTCGTTGATGATGAACCGAATATTCGCAGTCTGCTAAAAGAAATTTTAGAAGATGAAGGTTATCAAGTTGAAACCGCTGAAAACGCCGAAGTTGCGCGCCATTTTTGGCGTGAAAAGCGTCCAGATTTAGTTTTGCTCGATATTTGGATGCCTGATACTGATGGCGTATCCTTGCTTAAAGAATGGAGCGAAAGTGGCTTAGAAGGACATTCTGTCATTATGATGTCTGGACATGGCACACTGGAAACTGCTGTCGAAGCGACTAAATTAGGCGCGTATGATTTTATTGAAAAACCTGTTGCGTTATCTAAGTTGTTGATAACCATTAAACGGGCTTTAGAATTAGTAACTTTACAACGCGAAAATCAAGGCTTGCGTAAAAATGCGCTGGTGGTAACTGAGCCACTGGGCAAAAGTGAAGCGATGAGCAATTTACGCGACCAAGTCAAGCGGATTAATCAACATGATACCGCCGTTTTAATTACGGGCGAGTCGGGCTGCGGGCGAACCTTATTTGCGCGTTATTTGCACCAAAACAGCCAACGGCGCGAAGGGCCTTTTGTCTATGTGCGCGTCGCAGGCATGAGTCCTGAAAATCAAATGCTGGAATTATTTGGCAGCGCAAACACGCCCGCCCGTTTGGAACAGGCAAATAATGGCACGTTGTTTATTAAAGACATTGCGGATATGGAAGACGCAGTGCAAGCGCGATTACTCAGCAGTTTGGAAAATCAATCTTTTTTCCGTAATGGCGGTTTTGAACCTTTGCCGATTAATGTCCGCATTATTGCTGCGACTTCGTATGATTTAGAAGAAGCGGTGGGCGAAGGACGGTTGCGGGAAGATTTGTATTATTACTTAAATATCGTGCCTTTGCATGTATTACCGCTGCGTGACCATAGCGAAGATGTGCCTGAATTACTAGAATTTTACGTCAATTTATTTGTGAATCGCGAAAATTTACCTTATCGTCGTTTCACGGTCGCCGCCCAAAATCGCTTACGCTATTATTCTTGGCCCGGCAATGTGCGTGAATTGAAAAATTTAGTGCAACGCTTACTGATTCTTGGCAATGGTTTAACGATTGAAGTAGATGAAATTGAACCTATTTTAAATATGCAGCGTCCTTCTTCCGCCAATCATAAACACTTATCAATTTATGATTTGCCCTTGCGTGAAGCGCGTGAACAATTTGAGCGCGCCTATTTAGAACATCAGTTACAAGAAGTCGACGGCAATGTTAGCAAAGTCGCTGCTCGCGTGGGTTTAGAGCGTACCCATTTATATCGCAAATTACGCGCTTTAGATATTGATCCCAAACAAACTAAAAAGTAACACAACAGCGCAAGTTTCCCATTTTTCAACGTAAGGATAACGTATGATTCGGAGTATGACTGCATTTGCACGGATGGATCGACAATATAGTTGGGGTCTTTTGTGTTGGGAATTGCGTTCGGTGAATCATCGTTATTTAGATGTTTCTTTACGTTTACCTGAGAATTTACGCGGGGTTGAAGCGGCAAGTTATGAAAAATTGCAGGCAAAATTAAAACGCGGCAAAATCAATGCAACTTTACATTTTCAGCCGCAATGTGACACCAGTTTGCCGATTAAAGTTAATTTAGAGCGGGCAAAACAAGTATTAAATGCCGTCAGTGAAATCAATCAATTATTGACAACGCCTAATCAACCCACCGCGTTAGACATTTTAAAATGGGATGGGGTGTTAGACACTCAAGTGTTTGATATTGAGCAAATTACTGAAGCAGTGACGCAATTATTAGAAGAAACCATTCGGCAATTATTGGTAGAACGGGCGCGGGAAGGCGTACAAATTCATCATTTTATTACGCAACGCTGTGAACAAATTCAGCAGGAAATTCAAAAAATTACTTTGGTTTTACCTGAGGTTTTACAAGGTCAGCGGGAAAAATTGCAGAGTAAATTAGCCGATTTGCTAAATTTAAATTCTGAACGGGTTGAACAAGAAATTGTAATTTTAGCGCAAAAAATTGATGTTGCTGAAGAATTAGACCGTTTAACTACGCATATTGCTGAGGTTTTACAATTGCTCAAACAAGCCGAGCCAGTGGGCAGACGGCTAGATTTTCTCGTTCAAGAATTACATCGTGAAGCGAATACTTTAGGCGCGAAATCCAATCATATCGCAACAACTCACAGTGCAATTGAATTAAAAGTCTTAATTGAACAGATTCGTGAACAAACTCAAAATGTTGAGTAATGTTTAAAGATTGATGTTTTTACTCGCTTTCTCATATCACTCATGGCATTAAATTCTTATTCTTATCAAGCTTGCGACGTTAACGGCGCGATTCATTCAGGGCAAATTAACGCCGAAAATGAGCAAGAAGTTGTGATGCTGTTGCAAAAACGGCAGTTAATTCCCGTTAAAGTGGAGCTTGCACCTGCCAGTGGGCAAGGTTTTAGCTTTGGTTCTCAACAGGTCAAAAATCGTGATATTATTGATTTTACTGAAGGTTTATGTACTTTAGTAGAAGCGCGTATTCCTTTAGATAAAGCTTTGGGGTTGTTGGAAAATTTAACTGAAAAAGCCGTTGTAAAACAATTAATTGCAGAATTACGTCAAGCTGTCAAAGAAGGTAAAAGTTTAGCAGATGCTTTGCAAGCTCATCCGCGCTATTTTACCCGCATGTACATCAACATGGTGCGGGCAGGCGAAGAGGGCGGGATTTTAGAGCATTTATTGCCAAAATTAGCGGATTTTATGAGTAATGCTGACCAAGCGCGCCGTACCGTGATTGGCTCGTTAACCTATCCCGCCATTTTGGGAATCGTGGGGATTTCTAGCGTTGCGTTACTGCTGATTTATGTTGTACCGCAATTTGCGATTATGTTTGATAATTTAGGCACAGCCATTCCGCCCTCGGCGGCGTTATTAATGAATCTCAGTGCATGGTTAAAAAGTTACGGTTGGACATTATTAGCATTGCCATTTTTAGTGATTTATGGCTGGCGATATTTAGATAGTACGGCTGAAACGCGCTTACAACGTGACCAATTTTTATTATCTATCCCCATTTTGGGCACATTATTATTAGAAGCCGAATCTTCTCGTTTTTGCCGCACTTTAGGCGCATTACTCAGTGCAGGGATTCCTTTATTAAAAGGTCTCAACATTGCGCGGGGTGTTATGGAAAATCAAGTATTAGCGTTAAGTTTATCCAATGCTGAAGAAGCCGTGCGCGGCGGCGTGAGTTTAGGACGCGCTTTAGCAAAAGAAGATAAATTTCCCTTGTTACTCAATCAATTAGTGATTGTGGGTGAAGAAACAGGGCGTACAGCCAGTATTTTAGAAAAATTAGCAGAAACTTTTGAACAAAATGTTAAACAACGCACTACCCGTTTAGTTTCCTTATTAGAGCCAATGATGATTTTAATTATGGGGGTTGTTGTAGGAACAGTCGTTGTTATCATGCTATCCGCTGTCTTTAGCATTAACCAAATTAAGTATTAATTTGAGTCATCATAATGAAAAAATTTAAACCTGAAAATTGGCACAAAATCTTAAGTGATTTATATGAAGCTTTAGGCAGTGATGAAGCAATTATTCAAGAATTAAAAGAAATCGTTGATTTACCTCCCCATCAAATAACCGCGATTACCACATTACGGTTGGGAGGGAGTATGCAAGTTTTAGATATTTATGACACGGTTGGACGCGCCGTTCGCTATTTGCACGCCCGCGAAAAAGAGCGTGAGAAAGGGCAAATTGATAAAATAATCACTGTTGCACCAGAACAAGCTGCTAGCATAGCGAAACGGCAATTTATTCGTCATCCTTTATCGGTGCCGATTAAAGTATGGCGTACCTCTAAAATAGAAGAAGATAGTTTTAATCATCAATTAGCCAAGCAAAATATCAATAGTCAAGAAATGTCGCAAAACATTAGTTTAGGCGGTTTAGCCTTTTCGTCGATTACGCCTTGGGTGGCGAATACTTTGGTAAGTTTACGGATTGATATTGTTGAACCTGTATTTGAAACCGTTGCAAAAGTTGCGTGGTGTCGCTCGTCCGCTGTGGGCAGTTATGAGGTGGGTTTAAAGTTTCTCAATCCGCATGATTTAGAAGAAGCGCGTATGGTTGAACAAATTTGTCACATTGAAAATTATCGGCGTGAATTAGAAAAAAATGGACGCAATTTAAGCATTGAAGATGCCGCAGTAGAATGGATTACCGAGCACGGGCATCATATCCCGATGATTGAGGATGTGTCTTAGGTTTAAACTATAGTAAACGCACCTTAAATTGCATAAATTGGAGTGCAATAGCTTTAGCTATTGCTTTTTAACT
>CAZKST010000121.1:0-6109 GCA_964555395.1 uncultured Thiotrichaceae bacterium
TAACAGCTGAATTCTTCGTTTCATCAAAGAAGGTGTGAATTATATATATCTTTCTCAGCTTGTCAACCAATAATTCAATATTTTTTGATTGTCAAACAAGGTTTAGAAAAATACTTTTTAAATCATATAAATGCTGTGTATGTGATTATACTATATTAATAGTATCATTTTTATGGAGAAGTTTTTATGAGTTCCCCCAGTCTGAAACAACTAAGATATTTTGTTGCATTAGATACTTATCAGCATTTTGGCAAAGCAGCTGATGCTTGTTATGTCTCACAATCGGCATTTAGTACGGCTATTAAAGAGTTAGAAACTTTACTGAATATGCAATTAGTAGATAGAACTCAAAGACATGTCACTATTAGCCAGACAGGAAAAGCGGTTGCTGCACAAGCGCGAATCGTATTAAAAGAGTTAGATACTTTGCAAAACTTAGTCAAAATGAGTAATGAGCCACTTTCTGGAAGATTAGAAATGGGGGTTATTCCAACAATTGCCCCTTTTTTGCTGCCTAAAATTTTGCCCGCTATTCGCAAAAACTTTCCTAAATTAGATATTTATTTGCGCGAAGATTTTACACAAAGAATTTATCAGCAATTAATGGATGGGGAACTCGATATTATATTGTTGGCTTTACCTTATGATTTGCGTCATGTTGAAACCTTCTATTTATTTGATGATAAGTTTCGTTTAGCTTGCCATCAGCAAACACAGCGCGTTAATCCTCTTGATTACATGGTCGAACAAGTTGATGCCGATAGTATTTTATTATTAGAAGATGGACATTGTATGCGTGACCATGCACTTTCAGCTTGTCAGATTCGTAGTTTAGATAAAGTAAATCGCTTTGCTGTAAGTAGTTTACTAACGCTAATTCATATGGTTAATGCAGATTTAGGCATTACTTTCTTACCCGAAATGGCTGAAGGTTCTCCTTTATTAGAAGGAACACAAATTAAAACCTATCCTTTGCAAGAAAATAGCAGTCGACAAATTGCTCTGGTGTGGCGACAAGGAAGTGCCAGAAGTGAATCTTTTATATTATTAGGAGAAGTCATTAAACAGCATCACTAATAATATAGCTAGTTGGCAATTTAACGCTTTAATCATTTTGTCTAAATTGATTGTTATCATAGTCCTCTATGAAAATCAATTTCTTATGAGGAAAGATTATGCGTCTTATTGTATTGATAATCCTATCGTTAATTTATTCAACTTTATTAATAGGTTGTGACTCATCTTCTCAATCTCCTACAGCAAAAAATCCTCCTCCAGAATGGGGAGCAGAACTGTTTTTAGGAATTATTCCTCAAGAAAAAGATGCGAAAGAGCGTTATACGCTCTTCATCAACTACTTAAGCCAACAATTAGGCGTGAAAGTTACAATGATTGTTCCCGATAATTATGAGGGAGTGATTAATGGATTGCAGAAAAAACAATTACATTTTGCCTTATTAGGTCCTAAAAGTTATGTAGAAGCCAATAAACGGGCTAACACAATAACAGCTATTCGGATTATCGATATTGATGGCGAAAAAGGGTATAAGGGTATTATCATTGTTAATAAAGATAGCAATTATAACCAATTTTCTGATTTAAAAGATAAAAGTTGGGCATTTACTGATAATAACTCTACAAGTGGTTATCTTATCCCTTCCATTTATTTTGCAAGTATTGCGCATATAAACCCTAACCATTTCTTTTCACAAATTATCTTTTCTGGAAATCACGAAAATTCTATTTTACAAGTTAAAAATGGCGAAGTTGCAGCAGCAGCAACTAATAATGTTGCCTTGCAAAAAGGAGTGGGCAAAAAATGGCAACTTTCTGATTTCAGAATTCTTTGGGAATCAGAGTTTATTCCTAACGACATGTTTGCTTATCGCCAAGATATTCCAGACTCATTAAAACAAGCGTTTACACAAGCTGCTTTAAATTATCGTGATCAGCAAGGACTGGCTGCAATGGGAGCAACTAAATTGGTGATTGCACAAGATGAAGATTATGCTTTTATTCGTAAGTTAGTAAAATTTCAAGAACAATTAAAAACAATGCAATAATATTTTAGGATTGTAATCGCCCAATAAGCATTGCTTAAATTAAGCAATAAATTCAAATATGCTTGAAATCAAGCTTCACAATGAATGCTTTTACATTACGTTATTTCTGGGCAAATGCGAATTTAGGAAATAACACTTAACTGTGCGTAAACTTAGCAATTACTATTTTTACCGTAGTTACAAGTCACTCCTACATTTTAACTTTGCAGATGGAAAAAACCATGTTTTATTCTGCGCTTAGTCAGTTTTATAATCGGCTTAAGCTACGGACAGCAATATTGTTGCCTTTCATTACCTTAGTCTCCTTTTCAATGGGAACAGTTGGCTTCTTATCACTAAGTAACGGGCAATTAGCCGTTAATGACGTTACGCATCAGTTGCGTAATGAAATTATGCTTAAAATCAAAAATCATTTAGACAATTTCCTTTCTATTCCCTCAATTGTTAATCAGTATACAATGAATGCTTTGCAGCAAGATTACATCCAATCTTCTGATGCTTCAAAAATCGCTCGTTATTTTGCACAACATCTAAAAAATTATCCAACAATAAGCTATTTACAATATGTGCAAAAAACAGGAGAAATCACAGGTTTAGGACGCGAAAAACAGGCTTTTCAACTGGAGTTGGCAGACGCAAATACACAATACCAACTCAATAGTTATCCTGCAAACGAACAAGGTGAACGAACTTTATTGTATCCAATACAATCCGCTCCGCGTACTGACATAAATCAACAAGAGTGGTATCAAATAGCTATACATAATCCACAAGGTGTTTGGAATATTAGCGCAGGCAAATCTCAATGGAGTGAAGTACTCAATTTTTTAGGACATAGCTGGTTAGCACTTAGCTACAACACGCCTGTTTTTGATACTCAACAAAATATTCAAGGCGTTGTTTCTACACAATTAGTTTTAGATAATATTAGTCAATTTTTGCGTAACATTAATATAAGCCCCAATGGATATACTTTCATTATGGAGCGAACTGGCGCATTAGTTGCTAACTCAGATACTGAAAAAATCTTTACGCTTGATACTCTCAGCCTCAATTTAAAGCGTTATTCAGCTTCAGAAAGTCCTCATTTTTTAACACGTTTTGTAACACAGCAACTTATAGAACAATATCCAAATTTACAAAATATACAAACTGCAATCCAAACCAGTTTTGCCTTGAATAATGAACAATACTTTGTTGAATTAGCTCCTTACAAACTTAATAATTTAGATTGGTTTATCATCATTGTCAGCCCTGAAAAAGATTTCATGGGGCGTATACATTTAAATACGCAACTGACTTTAATTTTAATAGCACTTACTTTTATATGCGCCATTGTTATCAGTATTTTCTTAGCCAACTGGGTAATTGCGCCTATCATATCTCTCAACCTTGCAGCTAAAAATATTGCTACTGGACAGTGGCAACATTATCTCCCAGTCAATCGGCAAGATGAAATTGGCGAACTCGCTATTGTTTTTAAAAAAATGAGCGAACAATTACGCAATATGCTTGAAACTTTAGAACATCGCGTTATAGAACGTACACATGAATTAGCACAAGCCAATGAAGAAATTCTCACATTAAATGAATATCTTAAGGAAAATAACGCTCGCATGTTTGCAGAATTGGAAATTACCCGCCAATTTCAACAAATGCTATTACCCACAGAACAAGAACTAAAAAAAATAGAAGAACTTGATATTGCAGGTTTTATGCAGCCTGCCGAAGAAGTTGGTGGGGATTATTACGATATACTAAAATATGGGGATAAAATCCAAATCGCAATTGGTGATGTTACTGGACATGGTTTAGCCAGTGGCATGTTAATGTTGATGGTACAAATGGCAATCCGAATTTTATTCATTCAGCAAATCCACCCCAATCATTGCTCACTTGCAAATCTAAATATTGCGATATATGACAATATACAACGCATGAAATCGGATAAAAACTTAACCCTTTCTTTATTAGAATATCAACAAGGTAAATTAACTATTAGCGGACAACATGAAGAAGTGCTGATTATTCGCCGCTCTGGCAAAGTTGAACGGATTGATACCGTTAATTTAGGCTTCTTTATTGGTATGATAAAAGACATTCAACCAATGATTTATCAAACCGAATTGCAACTAAATTATGGAGATGGAGTCATACTATATACTGATGGAATCACCGAAACATTAATGCACAACGGTGAATTATATGGCGTTGAACGCCTAGCTCAAATAGCTAGCCAATATTGGCACTTAAGCGCGCATGAAATTCAAAATTTAGTTATTGAAGATGTAAAACGAAACGCAGCAGAAAGCAAATTAAAAGATGATTTAACTTTAGTCATCATCAAGCAACTTATATAGTCTATTTAGGTGTCTTTTATGTCTTCCCCTTTAAACATTTCTTTAGATACATTATTAAAAGAAATGGCAGAACTCACAAGCCAAATTGAAAAACTGCAACGTGAAAAGATGCAATTAGAAATTGCACTAGAAACTGTGACTGAACACGCTGATTTATTTCAAACACAACTTTTAGAAACACAAAACACTTTAGAACAAAAAGTATTAGAGCGAACTAAAGAACTTGCTGAAAAAAACAAACAATTACAAGGAGAAATTTATGAGCGCAAACGTGCTGAAACTGAATTACTCCATGCCAAAAATGCTGCTGAACAAGCCCGCATTATCGCAGAAATGGCAAATCGCGCTAAAAGTCTTTTTCTTACGAAAATGAGTCATGAATTACGAACTCCTTTAAATGCTATCTTAGGATATAGCGATATTATTTATGAAGATGCTACAGAATTAAATTGTTTAGAAATTATTGAAGATATAGAAAATGTTAAAACAGCAGGAGAACATTTATTAAAACTTATTTCTGATATTTTAGATACTTCTAAAATTGAAACAGGTACAATTCAATTATATTTTACTGAATTTAGCATAATTGATTTATTACAAAAAGTAGAAACCATCATTCGCCCAATGCTGGGTAATAATACATTGAAGATTGAAATTCCTGCACAAATTGGAACAATGATTGCTGATGAAATGCGTTTACAACAAATTTTACAAAATTTACTTTCAAATGCTGTAAGATTTACAGATAAAGGAAAAATTAGCGTTTCAATTAAAGCAAAAAATCAATATATTACTTTTAGAATTCGCGATACGGGTATTGGAATTCCAACGGATAAACTTAAAGAAATTTTTGAAGCTTTTAGTCAAGTAGATAATTCTTTTTCGCGTAAATATGACGGCGCAGGTTTAGGACTTACAATTTGTCAACAACTTTGCTACTTAATGGATGGTAAAATCCGAGTTAAAAGCAAAGTAGGAAAAGGAAGTATTTTTATTTTACGCCTACCGCGCCGTCCAATCAGCTATTAACTTATAAATTAATCGCTTGACTAACAACCTCTAACTGATTGGTATGTTTTTGTAAAGCCACCTTTTCTTGTTTGAGTGCGTTAATGCGATTTTCCCAAGTTTTCAATTTACTTGCATTTTTGTTTTGTGTTTTACTGTCTTGATACAAACTGTCAGCAATTTCTATTTCTTTATTAACTGCCTCCAAAGCTTGTTTTGTTTCACTGTAGCGTTGATTAACACGCGCTTTAGAAGCCTCTAAAGCTGTTTTTTGTACTTTACCCTGTTTTTCTTGCGTTGCTAATAAAGCAACTTGGGTTTGCATTGATTTAATCTCCGAATTCAATTTCTGATTAATTTGTTTTACTTCATCCACTAAATTCGCAGTACGTTTACTTTCATTTTCAATTAAATCCTCTTGCGTTGCATACGCCTTTTTGCGTTTTGCAACTTCATCCCCCACTAAGTATCCTACGCCACCACCAATGGCTGCTCCCAGTAGCGTACTTTTTGTATTATCACCAATAAGATTTCCAATAACGGCTCCCGTCGCTGCACCAAGTAATGTACCTTCAACTCGAGTGCGCGTTTGGTCATTTTCTAAAGCAGTTTGTTCTGAGTTTGTTCCTCGTAAATCACTAAACAAATTTGAAGTGCTTGCACAGCCCGTCAATAACG
>CAZKST010000121.1:6209-9232 GCA_964555395.1 uncultured Thiotrichaceae bacterium
TTTAGTTTTATCTAACAAAGTTGCAATATTTTTATATCTTGAAAGTGTTTATTATTTGCTGCATGTTAAACAATATCTTCCATTCATTGACTGCACTGTAAGTTTCTCATGTCCATTTATCCATTAAAACTTTTCTTACTTGTCTTATGTTTATGGCAAGTTACTACTCAAATTGCTAACGCTACGCCAGTGCGTGGCGAACATATTGAGGTTGAACTCATTAGCGAGGTTTCCGCGCTGCAACGTGGCAAACCTGCATGGGTTGGTGTGCGTTTTAATCCTGATAAACATTGGCATACTTATTGGCGCAATCCTGGTGATTCAGGCATGTCGCCCAAAATTGAATGGTTGAGCCCTACAAGCTTAATAGCACGCGGAACAGCGGCTGATTCTATCACTGAGTTTGTCGCTAATCCTTATTGGCTGTGGCAAATTCCACAACGGATTCCCTATCAACATTTGGTTAATTTTGGTTATAACGGCGAAAGTTTAATCATTACCCAATTGCCTGCAAATATTACGGAAAATGTAGAACTTGGCAAAAACTTAACTTTATCCGCTAAAGTAAGCTGGTTAGTCTGTGAAGAAATTTGTGTCCCCGGTGAAGCAGAATTAAGTTTAACTTTGCCTGTACAAGCCAGTCCTGCCCCTATCAATACGCGCTGGCAGTCAGCATTTACTCAAGTTCGCTATAATTCACCACAATTACAATCCCATTGGCAAGTACAAGCAAATAGTGCAGATAAGCAATTATTATTGAATATTCAACTAGATACCCCCTTATTTGCTGAAGCACAAACAGTTACATTTTTCCCTTTTAATGACACTCTGATTAATCATGCTGCTGTGCAATACATGAATAAAACAGCAAATCAATTATGGTTAAAAGTGGAACATGGCACTTATTTTTCTAAAATGCCTGATAAAGTTTCTGGGGTATTAGTGTTGCAAACACCTCAAGGACAACGGGCGTATGGACTTAACGCGCAAATTGTGCCGCAATTAGACACCAGCAAAGTTAATGATTGGATACCCGCAACAACTACACCACTGCTTGCCGCCGCAATTACTGAACCTTTAGTAACAGAAACCCCTTCTTTATTAATACTTCTAGTGTTTGCTTTTATTGGTGGATTTTTATTAAATTTAATGCCTTGCGTATTTCCAATATTATCGCTAAAAGCTTTAAGTTTATTAAACACCTCGCCGACACGGTTACATGAACAAAAAATGCACGGTTTAATTTATACTGCTGGTGTCATTTTGAGTTTTGTGATTATTGCCTTGTTATTATTAAGTTTTAGAGCCGTGGGTGAAAATATTGGTTGGGGTTTTCAATTACAATCTCCGATTTTTGTAGCGTTGCTTGCCTATTTATTCTTTGCAATGGCATTGAGTTTGTCAGGACTCACCCAATTTGGGGCGCAATGGATGGGATTAGGACACTCATTAACGCAACAAGAAGGTTATCGCGGTTCATTATTTACAGGAATTTTAGCGGTTGTCGTTGCCAGTCCTTGCACTGCACCATTAATGGGAACAGCGATTGGTGTAGCATTGACCCAAGCCCCGCCTATTACGGTGATGATTTTCACGACTTTAGGTTTAGGCATGGCATTCCCTTTTTTATTGTTAGCACTTTTTCCCGCACTGGGGCAACGCTTGCCGCGTGTGGGTGCGTGGATGGATATTTTAAAACAACTCTTGGCTTTTCCATTGTATTTAACAGTAGTCTGGTTATTGTGGGTTGTAGGGCAACAGACTAGCATTCATGGCATGAGCACTGCGTTAGTGGGTTTAGTGTTCGTAGCATTTGCCTTGTGGTTAAGCGCGCAACAAGCAAAACATCAATGGATTATCTATAGTTTAACTTTAGCTACTTTATTACTTGCTATTGGTTTATTGTGGACTCCGCCGATGAGTGTGCATTCTATGAGTTTGCAAAAATCTGATAGCGAAAGAGAATTTAAAAAACAAAATTGGCAAGTATTTAGTCAACAAAAAATCAACACGTTGCGAGCTCAGCAGCAACCGATTTTTGTCAATATGACCGCCGCGTGGTGTATTACTTGTTTGGTGAATGAACAAGTGGCTTTAAATACTTCAAGTGTTATCCAGAAAATGCAAGAAAAAGGCGTACATTACTTAAAAGGCGACTGGACAAATCATGATATTGAAATTACTGAATATTTGACAAAGTATCAGCGTTCAGGTGTACCTTTGTATGTGCTCTATCCAGCAAATCCGCAATTACCGCCGCAAATACTACCGCAGCTACTCACTCCCACAATTTTGATAGATGCGTTAGATAAAGTTTAAATGTTTATTTTTTCGGGATTTTTCTATGCAAACTAAACTGTTATCCCCTATTTTTATTTTTGCTGTATTATTTAGTTTAACGACTTGGGTACATGCTAGTGTCACTATTGATGAAGCTGCGCCCACTTTTACGCTCACAGATACACAAGGGAAAACCCTTTCACTTGCTGATTACAAGGGCAAAACTGTTGTACTGGAATGGACAAATCATGAATGTCCTTTTGTAAAAAAACATTATGATTCAGGTAATATGCAAGCCTTGCAAAAAGAATTTACTGCAAAAGGAATTATTTGGTTATCTGTTGTTTCTTCTGCTGAAGGAAAACAAGGGTTTGTGAATGCTGCGGAAGGACAAAAAATTTTAGAAGAACAAAAGGCGACACCGACAGCTAAATTATTAGACCCAGAGGGAAAAGTAGGGCGTTTGTATGCTGCACAAACAACACCGCACATGTTTGTTATAGATGCTGCTGGAAAAATTGCTTATATGGGAGCAATTGATGATATTCCGAGCGCAGATAAAAATGATATTGCTAAAGCAAACAATTATGTACGCGCTGCTTTAAATAATATTTTGGCAGGAAAAGCGGTTGAAACTGCGGTTACTAAACCTTATGGGTGTTCTATTAAATATTAGTTTTTCAACGAGAAATTTGAACGCATTTAGATAAACCTGCTAGGTTTTTAAAACCTAGCAGGTTTTT
>CAZKST010000122.1:0-9175 GCA_964555395.1 uncultured Thiotrichaceae bacterium
AAATCGCTTTGCGATAATCAATCGCTCTGCCTAATTGCTCAGGCGGTAAATAAGTTAAATCGATAATCTTTCCTGTAGTTTTATTTAACAACTCATTAAGAAAATCAATCAACAAATCTTTATTCGGTTCACTACCGAATAATTTTTTAAATCCAAAGTCAGTGAAAGGATTAACGTATTTCTCTTTAACGCGGGACATAAAAAATTCCTCATAATTGCTCAATCTCAGCAATACTCAACTTTTTAAAAAGAAAAAACTAAAGTGATTACATTTTCTTATTATAACTAAGCCACCAACGTTTCACCCACCGCAACGGCGCAGTCACGCGCCACGAAGTGCTTTGATAAACCGCCGCTAATTCATGCGCTAAATGTTGATTTTCATTCTGTAATTGCGCGTTTTGAGTGTGTAAAGTATGCAAATAGGCGGTTTGCCGATGTACGCCGTATGCTGCTTGTGAATTGGCGCGTAACTTCTCATTTTCAATAGTGAAATAAGCTTCAGCTGAATCCACTGTCTCCGCTAATGTCCACGTTCTGAACTGATTTAAGCCACGAATAAATTTAGTATAATCATGTAAGCTTGATTGTGAAGGAAAACATGCCATTGCCTGTATTTTTAATTGCACAATATCACTAATATCAATCAATAAGTTAGGAAATAACGGCACGCCAATTTCATAAAAACAAAGTTGTAATGCAGCTTCATAACGTTGCGCCGCGCTAATCACGGCTTGCGCTAAAGCATGGTGGTCGGGGTGAACTTCCCACGGCGAGGTTGTATAAACCCGTTGAATTTGATGTTGTTGAAAATACTCAACTAAACGCTGAATAAAGGCTTCATCTGCAACCAGTTGACGGTCTGGAATTCCCCAAAATTCGGGCGCGTCACAGCCTAAAATTGCCGCCGCTGCATTACTTTCTTGTTGCCGTGAAGCGATATAGGCGGCGCGGGCGGTTTCGTCAGGATGCGCGACTGCCGCGCTGCCATCGGTCACAATCACCACGCGCACTGAATGTCCTTGTTGCCGATGGCGGATAATCGCGCCACCACAGCCAAAAACTTCATCATCAGGATGCGGCGCGAGCACTAAAACATTAGCAGGTTCTAAAAGCGTTTGAGCGGTGTAGGGAATGAAAAGGTGTTCCATAAATGGCGAAAAAAAGCAGGGGAAATGAGGGGAAAAATCAAAGCGTTGACCTAATCAGCGAAAACGCGCCACGGATGCAGCGCGCCACTGATTAGTTTTTTTAAAGCAAAAATTACTTAATTTGTTGTGCTAATTCGCCTTTGACATAGCGGTCAGCCATTTGCTCTAAGCTGTAAGCTTTAATTTTTGCTGCCATGCCTGCGCAACCAAAAGCTTCATAACGTTCTTTACATACGCTTCTCATGCCTTTTGTTGCAACTTTCAAATATTTGCGTGGGTCAAATTCTTTGGGTTGTTCGTGCATGAATTTACGAATTGAGCCAGTAGAAGCCATCCGTAAGTCAGTATCAATATTAATTTTACGCACGCCGTATTTAATCGCTTCCACGATTTCAGAGACTGGCACGCCGTAAGTTTGTCCCATCGCGCCGCCGTAACTATTGATAATATCTAACCATTCTTTAGGCACTGAGGATGAACCGTGCATTACTAAATGCGTGTTAGGAATGCGAGCGTTGATTTCTTTAACCCGTTTGATGGCTAAAATGTCGCCTGTGGGTGGGCGGGTGAATTTGTATGCACCGTGACTTGTGCCAATCGCAATCGCTAAGGCATCTACGCCTGTTTGTTTTACGAAATCTGCTGCTTCATCAGGGTCAGTTAACAATTGAGAATGGTCTAATTTGCCTTCTGCGCCTGAGCCATCTTCTTCCCCTGCTTCCCCTGTTTCTAAAGAGCCTAAGCAGCCTAATTCACCTTCTACTGAAACGCCAACCGCGTGGGCTAATTCAACCACTTTACGGGTTGTGTCCACGTTGTAATCATAGGAAGAAGGCGTTTTCATATCGGGCATTAATGAACCGTCCATCATTACGGAAGTAAAACCGCTTTGAATGGAACGGAAGCAAACCGCAGGCTCGCCGCCGTGGTCTTGGTGCATAACAACAGGAATGTGAGGATACATTTCTACTGCTGCAATCACTAAATGACGTAAGAAAGGCTCGCCAGCATAAGAACGTGCGCCAGCAGACGCTTGTAAAATTACGGGGCTGTTTGTTTCATCAGCAGCTTGCATAATAGCTTGAATTTGTTCCATGTTGTTAACATTGAACGCAGGCATACCATAGCCATTTTCAGCCGCATGGTCGAGTAATTGACGCATTGAAACGAGCATTAATGAGAATCTCCTCTTTTTATTGGTCACAATTGGTTTTATAAAGGGGGAATTTTAACAGGATTTCGCGCTGTTTTTTTCTATTGGCACAATAAATAATTGTGTTTAGTAAATGGGACTGACTTTGTAACCTTGTTTTTTTAGTAACGCTAAAATGCCTTTTTCCGTCGGTAAGTGCATTGCGCCGACTGCGATAAATGCTTCGCCTTCTTGTAAACGGGGTAACATACGTTCAACCATGCGTTCGTTGCGTTCATCAATTAAACGCGTCATAAAAAATTTATTTAATTCAATGTCTTCACTTTTATCTGCGTAGCTTTGATAAAAATCTGCCATTTTTTGCAAATCACGATTTAAATATAATTCGTGAATACGCTCTAAAGCGTCTGGTATTTCATTGAATTGCTTGATGGTATCTTTTAACAAGCTGAGTTGTTGCGCAACGGTTAAAGTGTCAAATACAGCAAGTTGTTCATCAACGGTTTCTAAACCATAGACTGTTTTGCCTTGTTGTTGTGCGCGTTGATAAAGCATCAAATCTAAAAACATGCCTGATTGGTTTCTTGGCATACTTAAAGTCAGCATAATTGCCCAGAGTTTCATCCGTTTCACTGCCACTTCGGGCATTCCTTGTTTTTCTAGTTGCGCGAGGAGTTCGGTATATTCGGCTTTATTGTTGATAACGGACTCTAAAGTTTTATCTTCTTCCAGATACATAGCCCCTAGGCTGCGCATCATGGTGTTAAAATCCATTTTCAACTCAAAACTGGCAGTTTCTGCTTGATTAAAGCGTTTTTTAATTACGTCAGGTAAATTTAACACCCGCGAATCTTCGCTGTGGATTGTGCCGAGTAAGTAACTGGGCGCAACGCCAATTTTTTCAATTTTCCAAAAAACGCCTTTGGCTAAAGGTGTTGGGGGACTGTCTTCAGCGTGTACTAAACTAATATTGCTAAGTGTAAATAACAGTAGTAAGTGAAGGTAACGAATAAATTGAACATATTTCATTAAAATATCCTGCTTTAAGTAAATAATTTGAGTGTGTAGTAAGTAGCTATTTTTATAGCGGTTGATAATCTAGGCTTGATAAAATATTTTTATTTTTCAATGGGCGGGGTGGACATTGCCCCACTGCCATTAAGTTAAGGGGATTGTAGGGTGGAATAGCGAAGCGTATTCCACCATGAAACGCCGCCAAATTGTCTGAACCCTGTCACACAAGTCACTTAATTTCCTTATTTTTTTCATTATGTTAATCATGAAAATTATGTGGGTTAAGGTTCAAACAAAACGGTGGAATACGCTTTCGCTATTCCACCCTACAATATGGCAGTGGGGCGATGCTTACCCTACCTACTGCTAAATTAATTTATCATCGCTATTATTGCCTCGTTGTTTTAAAATAGCTTTTATCATTTAATGTACGCTTAAAAACTTTCCATAAATACAAGTTTAAGGAAATTTAAAGCAGGTCAATAAAGCGTTGAGTCTCTTGCAGGGTGGCTCTAAATCCCTGTTAAGTTCACTGGCATATATTCTGCACAGGCTGTTGAGAAGCCGTTAAACACTCTCTTTCCTCTAAATGATGATTTGCTTAAATGACTCTTGAGAACTTATTTTGGAACAAAGATTGGGCAATTGGCTTGGCTGTTGCGCCAATTGTCCTTTTCATTGCATGGCTGGGCGGATTAACTCCCCTAGATAATGCGGTGTATCATCAATATTTACGTTATCAAAATCAACCGCCTGCGGCGGCTGTCACCTTGGTTACCATTGATGATGCAAGTTTAGCCCAAATGGGAGAGTTACCATGGGGACGACAACGTTATGCGCAATTGTTAGAACGTCTTGCCCCTTATGCAAATGTTATTGCGCTCAATGTGCCCTTGGATCAAGCGCAACAGGGATTAAATGTTCCTGCTTTGGAGGAATTAAGCCGTTTTTATGATGCGTCCCCCGCTTTGCAGCAATTGCCGATTCAAACACAACAATTAAATCAATTCATTGCCCAACTTAATCAAATTCGTCCCCGTTCTACACAAGAGCGCGCCAGTTTAGAGCAACTAAAGCGTTTTTATGAGCAATCCATTTTTGCCGCGCCGCTGTCAGATGAAGTGACGGTATTACAGGATAAATTAGCCGCGTTACGTCAAGAATTGGCTATCGATAATCAATTAGTTAATCGTTTGCAGACTTATCAGCGAGTCGTCATTAGCAGTGCGGCGTTATCTACTGCTGAACCGAATACCCCGTCTGTAATTATTCCCGCCCCAGCGGCGTTGGCGCGTCACCAATTGACAGAAATTAACAACCCTTTTGATGCCACTCCACAGCCATACCCTTTGCAAATTGACAATATGCGCGTGCCGTTGGCTTCTTTTTTAGAAGCAAGTAGCGGTTTTGCGGTTGTACCGCCCATCAATGGCGTGTTGCAGCATTATCCTTTAGTCGTCCGTTATCAACAAGCTTATTTCCCTACACTTCCCCTATTATTAGTGGCTAAATATTGGGATATTCACGATATTCATGTCAGTTTAGGGCAAGGCGTGCAACTGGGCGAAGTGCGTTTAAATACGGATAGTCGCTTACAAATTGAACCCTTATTTTATCGGCAAGCAGTGCGCAGCATTTCAGCCGCAGATATTTTGACGGGCAAATTCAACCCTGAGCAGTTAAAAAATCAAATTGTTTTAATCGGAATTACTGCTACTGCACACAGTTTAAAACAACTTACCCCTTTGGGAGAAATGCCGCAAATTGTTGTACAAGCGCAAATGGTGTCTAATTTGTTGCAACGGGCATTTTATCAACAACCCGAAAGTGGTTTTGCATGGCAAATTGCTATTTTCTTGAGTTTATTAGGCTATTGCGTTTTATTATTGCCGCGTTTACGGTCGCCCGCCGTGCATTGGGCAAGTCTGGCGTTGGGTATCATTTTATTAAGTGTGCAGTTTATCTTGTTATCACATCAATGGCATTTATCATTGATGAGTAGTTTGTTATTATTGGGATTTTCGCATCTGGGATTATTGTTAAAACGTTTATTAGTTGCTTATAGTGATGCTTTTAGACTACATCCAGAAGCAGTTGAAAGTAACCGCTTGTTAGGCTTAGCTTTTCAAGGGCAGGGTGAATTGGAATTAGCATTTGAAAAATTCCGTTTATGTCCCCCCACCGAGGAAATTTTAGGACTGGTTTATAATTTAGGGTTAGACTATGAAATGCGGCGAGATTATCGCCAAGCCGCCACAGTTTACCGTTATTTACTCAGTCATTCTCCCGCTTTTCGTGATACCGCACGGCGTTTAGAACGCTTGCAATCTTTGGCTGACCCAGTATTTTATAGTAGTTCTAATCAGCTTCTGACGGCATGGACGGAAGATAGTGAATATGAAAAGCCTATTCTTGGTCGTTACCAATTAGAGCGGGTGCTAGGCAAAGGCGCGATGGGGATGGTGTATTTAGGACGTGACCCCAAATTAAACCGCTTAGTCGCGATTAAAACCTTAGCATTAGCGCAAGAATTTGAACAAGATGTATTGCAAGAAGCAACAACCCGCTTTTTTCAAGAAGCTTCGGCGGCGGGCAGATTGCAACATGCAAATATTATTGCAGTATTTGATGCAGGCGAAGAAAATGACCTTGCTTATTTAGCGATGGAGTTTTTTAAAGGCGGCGATTTAAAAGCCTATACGCGCAAAGATAATTTATTACCAATTAATAATGTCATTGAGCTTATTCAACAAATTGCCCGTGCTTTAGATTATGCCCATTCACAAGGGGTTGTTCATCGCGACATAAAACCTGCCAATATTTTGTATAATCGTGCGACGGGATACATTAAAATTACTGATTTTGGCATTGCGCAAATCACCAATTTACATAAAACCAAAACGGGCGTGATTTTGGGAACACCCTCATATATGTCACCAGAACAACTTGCAGGTAAGCCTTTAGACGGCAGAACGGATTTATTTTCGCTGGGCATCATGAGCTATCAATTGCTGAGTGGCGAATTACCGTTTCAAGCAGAATCTATCGCCAGTTTAACCTTTAAAATCAGTCATGAAACGCCGCCAGATTTACAAGCTTTACGCCCAGAATTACCAGCAGTTTTAGTGGAATATGTCAATAAAATGTTAGCTAAAGACCCAGCACAACGTTTTGCGCGTGGTAATGACATTGCCGATGCACTACACAGCATTGAATTTCTCAATCATGCCGCCAACAATGCAATGACAACAAATGATGAAACGCCAGCAAAAACAGAAAGTGCTGTCTCAAACTTAGCTACGGTGAGGCATCCCACACAAGACATGACTACTTCTCCATCGCCCTTTACGCCTGATACCATGCCTATGGAAGCAACTCCTTTACACGCTACGCTTTCCTCCTTAGCCCCTGACTCAAGGGAGACGCAGTCATTATGCGCATAAGGCAGGGACAATGTTCACATACAGGGAAAGTGCGCGAGCATAATGAAGATGCCTTAGCGGTAGATGAAACATGGGGAATTCTTGTCCTTGCTGATGGCATGGGCGGCTATCAAGCGGGCGAAGTTGCAAGCGAAATGGCTGTGCGCATTGTGATGGAAGAATTACTGCGTTATCTTCCTAATTTCAATGATTTTGTCAATAACTATCAGCAAGCCCATATTTGGCAACAAGTTTCTGTCTTATTAGAACGGGCAATTTATCACGCCAATCTGCAAATATTCAGTGCTGCTGAACAAAATTCACATTATCGCGGCATGGGCACAACCATTGTCGCCGCAGTCTTATCCGCCTCATTTATCAGTATTGCCCATGTCGGCGATTCACGTTTATACCGATTGCGCGGACAAGAGTTTAAACCGCTGACTAAAGACCATTCAGTACGTCAAGAGTTAATTGATTGCGGATTTTACACCCCCGCCCAAGCGCGTTACGCCCCTAATAAAAATCTCGTAACACGCGCTTTAGGCGTAGGTGAAACGGTTGAAGTATCGGTACAAACGCAAGTCGTTAATGCTAACGACATTTACTTGCTGTGCTCAGATGGTTTAAATGATATGCTAGACGACTCAGAAATTTATACAGCTTTACAACGTCATCCACACGATTTAATTTTAGCCGCCAATGCGTTAGTTGATGCAGCTAATAATGCGGGTGGAGAAGATAATATCTCTGTACTTTTAGCCAGTCCGCTGGTCGATATAAATTTATTCACCCCTGCGCCTGCTCGCTCGTGGTGGAAAAAATTTTGGGGCTAATTATTGCCTCCCGAACTTTGAAAAAGGAATTATTTTGTCAACATCCGCTCCATCCATTCAATCAGTTGCCATCGCGCCAATGAATAAACGTTTTCGTGGTTTTCTTCCCGTGGTGGTGGATGTAGAAACAGCGGGATTTAATCCGCGCCGTGATGCGTTATTAGAAATTGCTGCCGTTATTCCTAAAATTGACGACCAAGGGCAATGGGTGATAGACAGTGTACATTCTTGTCATGTACAACCCTTTTCAGGCGCAAATTTAGACGAATCTGCTTTAAAATTTACGGGAATTGACCCTTTTCATCCTTTTCGGATGGCATTGCCTGAATTAGATGCGTTACAAACGGTTTTTAAACCCATTCGCGAAATGATAAAGCATTATGATTGTTCCCGCGCCGTATTGGTTGGACACAATCCTGCGTTTGATTTAAGTTTTCTCAATGCCGCGTGTGAGCGTAACAATATTAAACGCAATCCTTTTCACCCCTTTAGCTCATTTGATACTGCCACTTTAGCAGGTTTAGCCTTTGGGCAAACGGTTTTAGCCCGCGCCGTGATGGCAGCAGGCATTCCATGGGATGGTGATCAAGCCCACTCTGCGATTTATGACGCAGAAAAAACCGCTGAATTATTTTGTAAGATTTTGAATTTATGGGGTACACATGTAGGTGTACGCTATGATGACAGCCCACTCAATGCCGAAGAGTTAGCAAGTGAATAACTGAGTTTTTGCTATGTGTATCACCCGCCCGCAAATTTATTTTCTCGTGTTTAGCTGTTTATTAATAAACAGTTCACCAGCAATGGCGCATAAAATTAAGCTTTTTGCGACAGTAGAAAATATGAATATTCAAGGTTATGCCTATTTTGCAGGCGGGCAAGTTGCAAAACAGGCAACGGTTAGCATCAAAAATGCGAATGGGGAAACTTTAAGCACTCTACAAACAGACGCTAAAGGACAATTTCAATATCTCGCCCCTCAAGCAATGGAATATCACTTGAGTGTCAACACACATGATGGGCATGGCGATAGCTATATCATCAAAGCAATTGAATTTTCCAGCAATTCCCCCTCTGAAAATCCTTCCGCAAACACTCTCGTCCCCGTTTTCTCCGAAATTACAACCAATCATAATGTTGCCACAGTCTTTGCTACAAACATTAAGCAAGAAGATTTAAAACAGATTGAAAAGATTGTCAGCGCACAAATTCACCCTTTACGCGAACAATTAGAAGCTTATCAGGAAAAAATTCAATTACGCGATATTATCGGTGGAATTGGTTATATTGTAGGTTTAGCAGGATTTTGGTTATTTTGGCAAAACCGCCGACAGAATAAAAGAAGTGTGAAATAGCTGCAAACGATTGATATAACATTATAATTATAAGGTAGTCCTAAACATGTGTTGACTTTGGCAATTAGGACATTCTAACATTTCATCTTCTCTCTCTGTTCTTTAATTCATCTCTCTATTTATTACAACTTTCTTACCTATTTGACACTACCCTATTTTTAATAAATTTTTTAGATTTTGTGGCATTTCATGGTGGAATACGCTTTGCTATTCCACCCTACAATAATTGAAAACGCGGTAATTA
>CAZKST010000123.1:0-7745 GCA_964555395.1 uncultured Thiotrichaceae bacterium
TGTTAATTGGATTTGTTTTTTTAGGCTTGGCGTATTTTGGTAGTAAGTGGGTATTGGAAATTATTTTGAGAAGATAAAAGAATGTTTGTAGGGTGGAATAGCGAAGCGTATTCCACCATGACGTTCCACAAAAACTGAGTAAAGCAGAGGATAAAACAAACGGTGGAATACGCTACGCTATTCCACCCTACAATGATTGAATTGTGGTTCAAAAAAATCATTTCACCCGCAAGCAATGCACACTAAAAAGACGTTCTTTATCTGTCCATACTTTAATAGCTTGAAAGCCCGCGATTTGTGCTAGAGCTTGAAACTCATTAATTGTGTACTTATAAGAACTTTCTGTATGAATCGTTTCATTTTCCTTAAAATAAAACGCTTGTCCATCAATATGCACTTCATGAGGAAGATTACTCATTAAGTGCATTTCTATGCGTCCTAATTGAGGATTATAAAACGCATAATGCTTAAAATAATCCATTTCAAAATTGGCATCTAACTCTTGATTAATCCGTTGAAGCAAATTTAAATTAAAGGCGGCGGTCACACCTTTAGCATCATTATAAGCTTCATTTAAACGTTGCGGGTCTTTTTTCATATCAACCCCAATTAATAAAGTGCTGTCTTTACCAAGAAAATCAGCAACCCGTTTTAAAAAAGCTTGGGCTTGTGATGGTTCAAAATTACCAATACTTGAACCAGGAAAAAAAGCAGCTTTAGGCACTTTATCAGGATTATAAGGCAAATGAAAATGCTCAGAATAATCAGCGCAAATAGCATGAATATCTAAATACGGATAATCATTAAACAAGATTTGTGCAGATTTAAGCAAATGGACTTTTGAAATATCAATCGGCATATAAGCCGCTGGTTTTAACGCATCTAATAATAAGCGAATTTTTTGAGAACTGCCGCTACCCAGTTCTATTAATAAAGCATCTTTTCCCAATAAAGCCACAATTTCATCAGCATATTCTTCTAAAATCGTGATTTCCGTGCGAGTTGGATAATATTCTTCTAATTCGGTGATTTGGTCAAACAATTGAGAACCATATTCATCATAAAAGAACTTTGGAGAAATTGCTTTAGGTGAAGTAGATAAACCTTGCAAAACTTCTTCTTTAAGATTAGCAAGGGGCGGATGTAAATCATAGAAATGAATATTAGCTAAAGAACTCATAAACCCTCCGCTAAGCGAAATCCTTTAAATTGCCATCGCTCATGTGGATAAAAGAAATTACGATAAGTCACGCGAATATGGTCATTAGGTGTGACACAAGAGCCACCACGCAAAACCATTTGATTACACATGAATTTACCGTTGTATTCACCCAATGCACCCGTTTGAGGGCGATAATTGGGATAAGGCGTGTAAGGCGTATGTGTCCATTCCCACACATCACCAAACATTTGTAATAAGCCTTCTTTTTGAGGGGCTGCGATAGGGTGTAAGAAATCTTGTTCTCTAAAATTGCCTTCCATGGCTAAAGTGCGAGCAGCAATTTCCCATTCAATTTCAGAAGGTAAGCGTTTTGCTTGCCAACTGGCGAAAGCATCCGCTTCATAATAACTGATATGACATACAGGCTCGGCTAACACAACTTTGCGCATTCCGCCTAAAGTCATTTGCCACCAAACATTATCGATTTTTTCCCAATATAAAGGTGCACTCCATCCCGTTTGTTTTAACGTGCTCCACCCATCCGACAACCATAACTCAGGACGTTGATAGCCTTTATCCTCAATGAATTCAATAAATTCACCATTAGTGACTAAACGAGAGGCTAATTTGAAAGGCTGTGTAAAAACTTGATGGCGGGGAGACTCATTATCAAATGCAAAACCTTCTCCTTCAAATCCAATAAAATCCAAGCCGCCTGCAAATTCAAACCATGTTAAAGCGGGAGCATCATCTTGTTGAGAAAGTTTTAAATCATCACGATAAGCGGGACGTAAAGGATTAAAAGCTAAATTGTATTTTAAATCAGTCAACAATAATTCCTGATGCTGTTGCTCATGATTTAAACCAATCATTAAACGGAAAATAATATCCTGCCATTGTGCATCGGTCGCAGTTGTTAATAACTGCTGCATTTGCTCATCAACATAAGCACGATAGCGATAAACTTCTTTGACGGTGGGACGGGAAAGCAATCCGCGCTGGGGGCGTGGAAAATATCGCCCGACTTGCTCATAGTAAGAATTGAATAAAAAACGGAATTGCGGATGAAAATCTTGATAACTTTTAGCGTGCACTTTTAAAATGAAAGTTTCATAAAACCAAGTAACATGCGCTAAATTCCACTTAACGGGACTGGCTTCAGGAGTAGTTTGGATAACATAATCTTAAATTTCAAGGGATTGACAAAGTGTTTCACTGGTTTGGCGCACTTGCTTAAACCTATAAATAGCCTCCTGTCGGGATACTTTAGCAGTATCATAAGACATGTGCTTTCTCCTTATTTTGGTGAGCTAAGACGTTAGTTTATATTAAAATGTTAATAATCATCAACCTTTTATTACATAAAATTTAACTTTTTTTAGTTGGTATTTTTATCAAAGTTAGGTTTTATTATGCGTTATGCGAATAAACTACACTCTATTTTTTCCCTATTAATCACCTTGTTGCAATAAAACGTGTCTCTCATCGATACCCATTGCCATTTTGATGATGCCAGTTTTGACCCTGATCGTGTACAGGCATACACTCGCGCTCGTGCGCAACAGGTTGATTGGCAAATTATTCCCGCCATTCATGCAGAAAATTGGCACGCTGTGAAAACGCTCTGTCAAACTTATACAGGACTTTTTCCTGCTTATGGTTTGCACCCAATGTATTTGTCCGCACATCGTCCAGCGCATTTAACACAATTAGAACAATGGCTTGTAACAGAAAAAACCATTGCAATCGGTGAATGTGGTTTAGATTTTTATGTGCCAGAATTGGCAATTGACACGCAACAGTATTATTTTAAAGCGCAATTAAATATTGCTAAAATCGCGCAATTACCTGTTATTATTCACGCCCGCCGCTCAGTAGATGCCGTGATTCAATGTGTACGACAAATCAGAAATCCACGCGGCGGCGTAGTTCACAGCTTTGCAGGCAGTTTGCAACAAGCGCAGCAATTAATTGATTTAGGCTATTATTTAAGTTTTGGGGGACCGATTACTTATCCACGCGCCAATAAATTGCGTACTCTAATTAAAACGTTACCACTAACCGCTTTATTATTAGAAACCGACGCGCCCGACCAGCCGCTAGCCACGCATCGTGGACAACGCAATGAACCCGCATTTTTAATAGAAATTGCCCAAACGGTGGCAGAATTACGCGCACAAAGTGTCGACGAAATTATCGCCGCAACTACAGCAAATGCCATCCATTTATTTGATTTAACAAATTATTAGCATAGAACAACATGAGCGATTCCATTTTTACTCGTACCGAAATTTTATTAGGACAACCCGCATTAACAAAACTCTGTCAAGCACGGATTTTAATTGCAGGTATTGGCGGCGTGGGCGGTTTTGTCGCGGAAGCCTTGGGACGGATTGGCATTCAGCACTTAACTTTGCTTGACCATGATACGGTGGTTGCGTCGAACCTGAATCGACAAATTGTTGCGCTGAATTCAACGGTAGGACAGAAGAAAGTTGAAGTGATGGCGGCGCGTTTGCGTGATATTAATCCCGCTGTGCAATTAACCATCATGCCCGATTTTTTGCATAAAGAACAGGCTGAAGATTTAATTAAAAATCAAAAGTTTGATATGGTCGTCGACTGTATCGACTCCATTGCTTGCAAAGCGGCATTAGTGGCGGCATGTTTGCAAAATGAGGTCAAAATTATTTCCAGTTTAGGTGCAGGCAATCGTTTAGACGTGACGCAAGTCAAAGTGACTAAGTTAAATCAAACGCAAGGCTGCGGTTTAGCGCGTGAATTGCGCGGCTTGCTCAAAAGTTTAGGGGTGCGCACCAATTATCCCGTAGTTTATTCGCAAGAAACTGCGCGTGCGCCTTTACCGCATCAACCCGTCGGCGCAGGCGAAGGTCGTCCACGCGCCGTTAACGGCACAATTTCCTACATGCCCGCGCTCTTCGGCATGATGCTGGCGGGCGTTGCGGTAAAAGAGTTGTTAGGTGAAGATTTTACAAGTAACTAAATTTTTAACATAAATACCATAGTAAAAAACTAGATAAATCAAAGTTTTTTAGCATTAAACCTTGATAAAATATTTTCATCTCTTTAGAATATGACCATATTTTAACAATATGGAGAATGGAAATTTATGAAAACGACTAAAACACTTACTTTAATTGCAGCAGGTAAATTAGCTATTGGCGTGGGGAGCGTCGCTCATGCTGATGATGCAAAACTCGGAAGTAAAGCCCCTACCGAAATTGCCCCTAAGTTAGGTTTGTTCGAAATTGGTTATCCTTTAGAACTGTTAACTCCGCCCACAGAAGGGTTAATCAGTGCAAGTACAAGCAGTGGCTCTAAAAATACCAATGATGCAAATGCTCAACAATTTTTAAATAAAGGACGGATTTGGACACAAGCGATTCCAGAAGTTATTCCAAGTACAGGCAATTTTCCAATATATAAACCACATCCGCGTATTGATTTTGTTGTGAACAATATTCGCAATGATGGTCCTGTTACCGTCTATTTACTCTATGGTACAAAATTAGCTGCCAGCCCAATGCAATTACGCCCAAATGCAGGAACATTTAACCTTGATTTAAATACCATTGGGACAGATACACATATTTTAGCAGCCGTAAAATTGCAACCAGAGGAAAAAATTGAAGGTTTAACACCTTCTCCAATAGGTAAAGATATAGGGCAAAAAACCCGCTCTGCGGTTATTTCTATTGCTTTAACAGATTTCTCAAAAGTCACTGCAAATGAAGTTTATTTCCAAGTTGCGGTTGTGCCTGATAATGGTGGAATTGCGGAAGCACAAGCTTCTGAAATTGACCATTTTGTGATTGAGCGGGTTAAAGCAGACACTGCTAATAGTGGAAGTAAAGCTAGCAAAACATCATCCTCTACTATCCAAAATAATGATGGTTCAACTACACAAAAAACTTGTGGAAAACAAGGCTTAATTACTGTTTGTGATAGTGTTACTAGAGCTGCTCCTACGCAAAATACAGACAATACAAACACGGGTAGTAAAGGTTCTTCTTCAAATACAGAATCGAATAATAATTCAAGTTCAGGCAGTAAAGGTTCTTCTTCTTCAAGTACTGAATCTAATAACAACTCAAGTTCAGGTAGTAAAGGTTCTTCCTCTTCTTCCTCCTCTGGCAGTAAAAACTAAGCTATGTCAACGGACGCGCCGATCACTCTTCAACCTTTGGGACTTGCAGCTTTGCAAGGTAACCGTTTGCGTTTAGAGCGGCGTGCGCCGCATCATGCAGAATTTATTTGGGCATGTCGTCAAAATCATCGGTTTTGGGAGTTATATCGCATGACCGATGACCCTAACGAAACGCTTGAGCAAATTCGGGCAAAATTGGTAGAAGAAAATAAATTATTGCCGCATCAGTTGCGATGGTTGGAATGGGTCATTATACGAATTGCTGAAGATAAACCGATTGGATTAGCCGCGATAGCGGATTATCAACCTCAACATCGGCGCGGTGAGTTTTTGATTGGGATTGTTGACCCAAATGAGCAAAAGGCAGGAATTGGCTTAGAAGCAAGTTTATTAGTTTTAGATTTTGCATTTAACTATTTAAAATTGCATAAATTTATGAGTTTTGTGTATGGCTATAATCAAAGCTCGCAACACAATACGCAGCAATTAGGATTTATGCGAGAAGGTATATTTAGAGAACACATGTTTATTCCCAATAAAGGGTATATTGATTTATACCAAAATGGTTTATTAGAAAATGATTTTAGAGCTAATACACGGCTAGCTAAATTAGCTCAACGTTTATTAGGATATGACATCACGCGCCGTTTGCCTGAAGCTCAAGTATTATCTGCTGAAGAAATACACGCATTTGAAAAACAGTTGAAAGAATTTGTAACAGCACGAAGTTAAAGAAATTCATTTGTAGGGTGGAATAACGAAACGTATTCCACCATCCCACCGTGCTGTTTTTGCTCTACTTTTTGCAGAATTTCATGGTGGAATACGCTTTGCTATTCCACCCTACAACGATTATTTATTTTTCAAATATCTATCATCATTAAAACTGCTGACCCATTCGGGATAATAGACAATTAATAAAGTCATTAACGCGCCATTGATAAATGCCTCGGGAAATAGCATGGGAATAATCATTAACGCGGAATCTGATAATTCATCCATTGAATAATGCCCACCTAACATTAATAAACTTAACCCCGCTAAACGACTGACTAGCATCGCCATTGCTCCGCCTAAAAATGCCGTGACATAAATATAGACAAAGAAATTGCGCGGACACCATAAATACGCCAGCCAATACACGCCGAAAGTGACTAAAGAAGGTAAAACTGCGTTACATATCAAGCTAATAGAATATCCTGTCCAACTTTCAAAATGTCCGTTTAACACTAATAACGCTTGTACGATTGCCGCGATTAGAATCGCAAACGATACGCCAAACATTAAAGTAACGGTCGTGATGAGCAATAAATGAAATTCTACATCAGGCGGAATGCGGGCGTGAATTTGCCAAATACCCCATAAAATCAAGCAACTTGCCATTAATACATGGAAATCGCCCGCATTTTTTAAATGTGTCCATGGTGCGCGCCAAATGCACCCTAAAAGTATTAAAACAACAAGACCATCGCCTATTAATAACCATAATTCAGGCAAATTTTGACCAGAAAAATTCATAGTTTATCCATCAATCATTTTTAAGCAGGTGTATCTAATTGATAAAATTGTTGTTGTTTAACTTGGTCGTCTAAGGCTTTTAACGCACTTAATAACGGTTTCATTTGTGCCAATCGCCATGAATTTGCGCCGTCACTTAAAGCTTTTTCAGGTTCGGGGTGGGTTTCCATGAATAAACCCGCAATCCCGACCGCGACCGCTGCCCGTGCGAGGACGGGGACAAATTCGCGTTGTCCGCCTGAGCTGCTGCCTTGTCCGCCCGGTAATTGCACGGAATGGGTTGCATCAAAGACGACGGGGCAGTCTGTTTGCCGCATAATGGCTAAGGAGCGCATGTCTGAAACGAGATTGTTATAGCCAAATGACGCGCCGCGCTCACACACCATAATTTGTTGATTGCCTGTTGCGCGGGCTTTAGCGACAACGTGCTGCATATCCCATGGCGCGAGAAATTGCCCTTTTTTGATATTGACGGGTAAACCTGTTTGTGCAACGGCTTGAATAAAATTCGTTTGTCGGCATAAAAACGCGGGCGTTTGTAACACGTCCACCACTTCGGCGACTTCGGCTAACGGTGTATCTTCATGCACATCCGTTAAAACGGGGACTTGAATTTGTTGTTTAACTTTTTGCAGAATTTGCAAGCCTTTTTCTAAACCCAAACCGCGAAAACTATTGACTGATGAACGATTCGCTTTATCAAACGAAGATTTATAAATAAATGGAATGCCCAATTCACTGGTTATTTCTTTTAATGTTCCCGCCGTATCTAAGGCTAATTGTTCTGATTCAATGACACATGTTCCAGCAATTAAAAAAAACGGGCGACTTAAGTCGACTTCAAAATGGCAAAGTTTCATAATGAATTACTCGAAAAATTTGGGAGTTATGCAGTTG
>CAZKST010000123.1:7845-9085 GCA_964555395.1 uncultured Thiotrichaceae bacterium
GGAGTTTCATGGTGGAATACGCTTCGCTATTCCACCCTACTTTATGAAAATATTATTAGTCAAAATGTCATCGCTGGGCGATGTGATTCACACTTTACCCGCACTCACCGACGCGCTGCAACATTTTCCCGATTTGCAGTGTGATTGGCTGGTTGAGGAAAATTTTAGCGAGATTCCACTTTGGCATCCTGCTGTTAAGCGTGTAATTCCGATTGCGTTGCGGCGTTGGCGTAAACAGCTTTGGCAACAGCCGCGCACGGTTTGGCAGCAATGGCGCGAGATGCAGCAGCAATTAGCACACTCTCATTATGATAGTGTACTGGATGCGCAAGGCTTGTTAAAAAGTGCGGTGCTCACGCGGTTTGCAAAAGGCGTGCGGGTGGGGTTTAACGCCGATTCGGCGCGTGAACCACTCGCGGCGCGGTTTTATCAACAAACCTATTTTGTTGAACGCAATTTACATGCAGTTGACCGTTTGCGCTATTTATTTGCAGCGGCGTTGGGTTACGCGCTCACGCCTGACGCACTCGAACATGTGGATTATGGACTGAATGCCCGCTTTCCTGCTTTAGCTTCTGTTAATTCAACGCCGTATTTAGTGTTTTTACATGGCACGACATGGGCAACAAAACATTGGTATGAAACTCATTGGGAGGCGTTAGCGCGGCAAGTGACGGCGGCGGGGTATAGGGTAAAATTGCCCTTTGGCAATACCGCAGAATTTGAGCGAGCAACGCGCCTTGCAAACGCGGTGGCGGGGGTGGAAATTGTACCAAAATCAACGCTGAGCGAATTAGCGCAACTGCTCGCGCAGGCTAAAGCGGTCGTCGGGGTGGATACGGGTTTATCGCATCTTGCCGCCGCGCTGGCAGTGCCGACGATTAGTTTATACGGCGCGACCAATCCCGCCAAAACGGGCACACGCGGGCAGCATCAAATTCATTTAGCGGCTGATTTTGCGTGTGCGCCGTGTTTAAAAAAGGTGTGTGATTATCAAGGCATCGCAACAGAACAACAGCCTGCGTGTTATAGTCGTTTGTCAGTGGCGCGGGTGTGGGAGGCGTTGCAGAAGTTGATTTGAACCCCAATTAACCCAATTTTCTTAATTTGTTAAGGTTTTTAATTGTGTTAATTGTGAAAATTAAGTAAATTGTGGTTCAGACACCCACACTTGAGTTAGCCCCATGCCGCCCAAAACCCCCGCCCAGATTCTTAAAAAAATTGAACACTGTCGTTTAAC
>CAZKST010000124.1:0-9070 GCA_964555395.1 uncultured Thiotrichaceae bacterium
AATTTGTTATTGCAACAGTGATTACTTTGTTGACTTTAGCAGCAGTCGCACTAAGTAGTTACGCGCTGCACCGTTATCTCAAAGGACATCTGTGGCAGATAGCGGTGCGTGTATTTGGTTTTGTACGCACGTTAAAACTCAAATCCTTTAAAAAAGTGCCTCGTTAACAAGTTTTTTTATCTCGAGCATTGTAGGGTGGAATAGCAAAGTGTATTCCACCACGAAATGCCGCAAAAGCTTAGTAAAACAGGTATTAGCCACAGTGGGATGGTGGAATACGCTGCGCTATTCCACCCTACATTTGTATGAGAACGAAATAAATTTAAAAATGCTGAAACCCCGCTTTATCAACAAACCAAGGCTGTTGTTTATATTTACATTCTAAACAATTCCCCTCATTAATCACACCAATTTTACGCACGCCCTGATTTGCTAAAAACGGCGCGTACAACAATTCATGCTCGGCGGGCACGGTAAAACATAACTCATAATCATCGCCTGCACTCAATGCCCACTGTATCGCTTGTTGCTCAGAAAAATAACCGTGTTGTATTGCGCTTTGCATCGCTAAAGACAACGGCAAACGCTCTACCCATAAAGTCGCACCGACATCACTTTCTTCTAAAATATGTCCCAAATCCGCCGCTAAACCATCTGAAATATCAATCGCACTATTCGCAATCTCTCCTAATTGCATTCCTAAACTCACACGCGGCGAAGGATAAGCAAGCCGTTGTTGAAAATAATCTGCCAATTCTATCGGTAAACTTTGCGCTAAATTCAACGCTTGCCCTTGCGGATTTTTAACAGGCGTTTCTAAGGCTACCGCTAAACCTACGCCCGCATCGCCCAATGTCCCTGTCACATAAATGCCATCACCTTTGCGCGCCCCACTGCGGCGCAAGGCTTTACCCGCTATCACATAACCCATGATTTGTATAGTTATGCTCAAGTTGCCGCGTGTCGTGTCGCCGCCTATTAGAGCGACATGGTGCATATCTGCTAAATGTTTTAAACCTTTACAAAAACCAGATAACCAACGTTCCTCCATCTGTGAATGTGTTAACGCTAAGGTAAACCACGCAGGCGTTGCCCCCATCGCCGCTAAATCACTTAAGTTAACCGCTAAGGCTTTATAACCAATGGCTTCAGGAATAGTATTGTGCGGAAAATGCACGCCTTCGTTAAAAGTATCCACGGAGACAACGAGCTGATGATTTTCAGGGAGTTGACATAACGCGGCATCATCGCCAATCCCTAAAATAACATCCTCACGATGTGGAAATTGGTTTCTGAAAAAATAATTAATTAAATCAAATTCTTTAATTGGCATAAAATCAGCTTGTCCTGCTTGTAGCGTGATGTAGTGGTTAATTATGCTAAAATAGGTCATTTTTTACTTATCTGTGCAAGTGCACTTAAACAACCATATTAAAAGTGAGGGTATAATAAGTGTTTGAACTAATTCAAGCGGGTGGCTGGGTAATGATTCCCATCATTGCCTGTTCAATTGCTGCAATGGCAATTATTGGTGAGCGTTTTTGGTCGTTGCAACGCAATAAAATTGCACCCAATTATTTAATCGTCCAAATTACAAAATGGGTACAAGAAGGACAATTAGATAAAAAACGCATTGATTTATTACGCGCTAATTCTCCTCTAGGCAAAATTCTTGCCGCTGGGCTTATTAATATGCACCATGACCGCGAGATGATGAAAGCGAGTATTGAAGAAACCGCGAATCATGTGATTCATGAATTAGAACGTTTTTTAAATGCGTTGGGAACAATCGCCGAAATTTCCCCGCTATTAGGTTTATTGGGAACAGTAACGGGTATTATCAATATGTTGGCTGTGGTCGGCGAAAAAGGATTGGGCAATCCTGCTGTATTATCTACAGGGTTAGCGGAGGCGTTAATTACTACTGCGGCGGGGTTGATTGTGGCGATTCCTGCGTATGTTTGTCATAGTTATTTCCGCTCTAAAGTGGAAACGTTAACCGTGACAATGGAGCAAGATGCCCTGAAATTAATTGATGTGTTACATGGCGACCGTGAATCTACTTAGGATGCGTATATTATGAAATTTCGCCGTAGTAGCCGTGCTCGTAGTAGTTTGCGTATTAATTTAACGTCGTTAATTGATACGGTGTTTTTGTTGTTAATGTTTTTTATGATGACCACGACGTTTAATAAAAGTGCGCAGTTAGAAATCAGTTTACCCGAAGCCACGCATGAAAATACTGAGCCTAATAGTAGCCCAATTATTAGAATCGTGATTGATGCACAAGGACAATATGCGATTGATGACAGTCCGCGCTTGTTAAACAATGAGCTGAATACTTTGGTAAATGCGTTAACAAAAGTCAGTACGAGTAAAAAAGACCCGATTGTGCTCATCAGTGCCGATGCACAAGCACCGCATCAGTATGTTATCCGCGCCATGGAGGCAGCACGCAATACGGGTTTAGTTCGTTTGAGCTTTGAAACACAAGAGCAAAAAGCACCCTAATAAATTGTTTCTAAAATTAAACTGTCATATCTCTGCAACGCTGGTTTGTTACGCTGACAGGCTATGTAACCCATAGTCTCCACAGTGTTCAGTCACGCAGAGGTTGTACGACATGAGTGCGGAAATTTTACCTTTTCCTACCCTCAATGGGGTAGATAAGAACTTTTATATCAGTCTTGCGCAAAAGGCTGACGAAGTGCGACAGGCTCAGCAGTTGCGTTATCGAGTTTTCGCGGAGGAAATGGGGGCAAAATTACATAGCGATATGGCATTACATGATTGCGATGATTTTGACCCTCATTGTCAGCATTTGTTAATTCGTGAATCAGTAAATCATCAAATTGTCGGTTGTACCCGCATTTTGACCAGTGACCAAGCAACGCAAGCAGGCGGTTTTTATTCTGAATCAGAATTTGATTTGAGTAATATCCGTCAGTTATCTGGAAGAATTATGGAAATTGGGCGTACTTGTGTTGCTGCTGAATATCGCAACGGTAGTATGATGAATTTGCTCTGGGCAGGGCTCGCTCAATTTATGGTTGCTGGGGAATTTGATTATATGATGGGATGCGCCAGTATTCCCATGTCAAATAATTACTATCATCAAGGTTTTACTCAATTACAGCAGCGTTATGGCGTTGCCCCGCATTTACAAGTTATTCCTAAAGTGCCTTTGCTTAAGTTAGATGATGCAGAAATTCCCGCACAAGCCTTAGAAATCCCTTCTTTATTAAAAGCTTATTTACGTTTAGGGGTTAAAATTTGTGGCGAACCGTGCTGGGATGAAGATTTTAAAGTTGCCGACGTGTTTATTTTGTTAGACATTAAACAGCAATTACAAGCCCGTTATATGAAGCATTTTGTGAACCGCGCTCATCGTTCTCAATCCGTTGCAGCGACAGCACAGTATGCCTAAAGGCTAAAAAAAAGGGATTGCCAGTCTTTCCTAATGACTGGCAGTCTTATTCGCGATTTACTAGGAGGAAATGAGACGAATATTGGTTGCAATGGGGTCTTTATTATTATCCTTAGATTCTTCTAAACGAAACTCAAAAATAAAATCGCGATTGGGGAGTTGCATGGTATTCACTTCTTTAGCCAGTTGTGAGCCATGAAAAAATGCAGAGCTATACGGCGATTCATCATTGCGCGAGTCGGTAATCCATAAGGCAGGCGCAATTCTTTCCATATAACGCATAAAACCAAAACCACGGTCATCATAATAATGTGAGCAATAGCCCCGCACAACTGAGCCAATTTCGCCCCATGGCGCGGTATTTAAATTTTCAGGAGTACGTTTCACTGGCAATAAATTGGGAACTAAAAAGCCAGAAATAAACATGTCTGCTTCCCGTTTTAATTCAGTTGAAATATTTTCAAATGCCATGATTTCCACCCGACATCCATTATTTTGCAATGCGCGTACGACTTGAATAAAATCTCCATCCCCCGTGAGGAGCATAACGCGGTCGAGATTTTGAGATTGCAAAATAGCATCCACTGCCATGTCTAAATCTGCATTCGCTTTGCCGTAGCGATAGCCCTTGTCGTCTTCATACCATTTCACTTTTTTTGGAATGACTTTAAAACCATATTCGCGTAACACTGAGAAGTAGCCATTAATTCCTTTACGGTAAATAACATCCTCTTTGGCTCTGTCTTCATCATAGCTCACATAGGCGTTTAAACGAATGGCTTCCGCACCATCTCGACAAGAGAATTCACGCAAAATATCATATTGCATTCCATAACCACCATTGCGGTTAATATTGGCAACGTCAACATAGACACCAATTTTGGCAAAAGAATTGAGCATAGATTTCATTATATTATCCATATATATTAATTATATAGCGTCCAATTTGCTTATCAACGATTATCTAAGTCTGATTAATTCTATGCTGGTTAGTTGAATCAAAGCTTAATCAAAATAATTCCATCAATCGGCATAATAACCCTTAAAGGAATTTCTTCAAAAAAACTTAACACAGACACTATATAAGCTAATGTTCTTTCTTTTTGGGTTGACAAGCTGTTTTTTAAAGAAATGCCCTATAATCTATTTTACAAATTTAATTTTTAACCGCAATCATTAATCATCGGTAAAGGTTTCAGGTGTGTTACCCAATTTTGCTTTGAGCTCCTCCATTTCCCCTTCTCCAGTGCCTGTACAGTTAGTTCCTGCTCATGTTTTCATCATGGGCGTAGGGGGACTTGGGTCGGCAGTCGCTTTTTACCTTGCAGCAGCGGGCGTGACTAAATTAACTTTGGTTGATTTTGACAGTGTGGAAAGTTCCAACTTACAGCGGCAAATTGTGCATTCAACTGCGCATTTACAACTTTTTAAAGTTGAATCTGCTCAAAAAACTTTACAAGCGCGCTACCCCAATTTAGCAATTAAATTGTATAAACAACAGCTCAGCAGGGAAGAATTAACACAAGCAATTCAAGCTTGCGATGTGGTGGTTGATTGTTGTGACAACTTTACAACCCGTTTTCAATTAAACGCCGCTTGCGTACAAATGGCAAAACCTCTTGTTTCAGGGGCGGCGATTCGGTTTGCGGGACAGGTTGCCGTATTTTCTCCTCCTTATACACAACACGCATGTTATTGTTGTCTATATCCAGAAATGGAAGAAGAAGCAGAAACGTGTACTGCGACGGGAATTCCAGCTCCTTTAGTGGGGGTGATTGGCAGTATTCAAGCCTTAGAAACGGTAAAATTACTTACTCACTATGGACAGACTTTAACTTCTCGTTTATTAATATTAAATGCTTTATCAGGTCGCTGGCGAACCACCACTCTGTTAAAAGATAGACACTGTCGTGTCTGCGGCAATCCTCCATTTTAAAAAACACTAATCTAAAGATTAGGACAAGATATTCTACTCTGACAAGACGTGTGAGTAATTAACTATCACTTTGTTTTTTCCGCAGTAAACTCTAGCGTGGTACTTATGTTAACATTAAAGCAATTGAATAGCCAAGAACCCCAATTCTGGCAAAACCTCGAAGCATTATTGGCATGGGACAGTGTTGCTGATGAGAAGGTTTTACTAACAGTGCGCGATATTATCAAACAAGTGCGCAGTCGGGGGGATGCGGCTGTTGTTGAATACACACGGCAATTTGACCGCCGAACAATCAACAGCATGGAAGAATTAACAGTAAACAGCGACCGTGTACAGCAAGCATTATCCACCGTTGACCCCCAACAATTTAAAGCTTTAGAGCGCGCTGCCGAGCGGGTGCGCGATTACCATTTGCACCAACAACAAAATTCTTGGCAATATACCGAAAGCGATGGCACAGTTTTAGGACAACAAATTACGCCCTTAGACCGTGTGGGTTTATATGTGCCTGGTGGTAAAGCCGCTTATCCTTCTTCCGTTTTAATGAATGCCATTCCTGCTAAAGTGGCAGGCGTGCCAGAAGTGATTATGGTCGTCCCTGCCCCAGAAGATACTTTAAATTCTTTAGTTTTAGCAGCAGCAATGATTGCTAAAGTCGATAAAATTTTCTCCATTGGTGGCGCGCAAGCGGTCGCTGCATTGGCGTATGGCACACAAAGCGTGCCTAAAGTCGATAAAATCGTCGGCCCTGGTAATATTTATGTCGCGACGGCAAAAAGCATGGTATTTGGCGCGGTCGGGATTGATATGATTGCCGGGCCTTCAGAAATTTTAGTCGTTTGCGATGGCAAAACAGACCCTGATTGGATTGCGATGGATTTATTCTCGCAAGCTGAACATGATGAACAAGCACAGGCGATTTTAGTCTGTCCTGATGCTGATTATTTAAAAGAAGTACAAGAAAGCATCAATAGTTTATTGCCCACCATGCCACGCGCAGAAATTATTCGGCAATCTTTACAAGAACGCGGTGCACTGATTCAAGTGAAAGACCTTAATGAAGCAGTGGAAGTCGCCAATTTTATTGCGCCTGAGCATTTAGAATTATCGGTAGAAAATCCACAAGAATTGCTCCCGTCCATTCGTCATGCAGGCGCAATTTTCATGGGACGCTATACCGCCGAAGCTTTAGGCGATTACTGTGCCGGCCCCAATCACGTTTTACCCACTTCTCGCACGGCACGTTTTTCTTCACCGTTGGGCGTGTATGATTTCCAAAAACGCTCTTCTATCATTCAATGCTCTGAAAATGGTGCGCGGGAATTAGGTAAAATCGCCTCCACTTTAGCCTATAGCGAAGGCTTGGCAGCGCATGGACGCTCCGCTGAATATCGCGTCTTACAAAATTTTTTAGAAGACGGAATGAAATAAAACCTTACTCCAGCAGCGCATTAAACATACATCATGCTAATTCGTCATTTTTCGTCTGAAACATTTAAAACACGTTTATGGGATGTCATCGCAGACATAGAAGGACATTCTTTAGTTGAAATTGTAGTGATGATAAAACCCCAATCAGAATACTATACCGAGATTAGCTTATGGTGCGGTGCGCTGTTTAGCTTCCTGACCTACACCTTTTTCATGTTTTCCCACTGGGTTTTTGGGGATTATTTGATTTATACCGGCACCATTGGCGCGTTTGCGCTGGGCGTTGTGTTAAGTAAATCATTGCCCACTTTCCAGCGATTGCTACTTTCTAAAGCGCGAAAACAACGTCATGTAGAAATCATGGCGCGCGCCCTATTTCAAAAAGCAGGCATTTATAACACCTATAACCACACAGGGGTTTTTATTTACCTATCGCTTTTTGAACGCTTAGCCTATGTATTGCCAGACACGACCGCCCAAACCGCGCTCCCCTTTGATGAATGGCAACACCTTCAGCAAGAATTAAACGACATTTTCAACACCGCCAACCCCGCCGAAGCCTTATTACAAGTGCTCGCCCAGCAAAAAGACCGTTTTAGCCATTATCTACCGCCTGTAGAAAATGACATTAACGAATTACCTGATAATTTAGAGGTGGATTTATGAAGCGTAGCATGATTATTGCGTTCACAGCTTTGATTTGCATCGTTTTATTATCCCCCATTACCCTTGTTTTCCCGCCCGCCGCGCCCGAACAGGGCAGCAGTATCAGCCACATTATTCCCCACATTGGCATGAATGACAGTGAAGCGCGTCCCGGTGGCGGCTCGTCTTTCCGTTCTAGTTCTAGTGGACGCAGTTCAAGCAGTTATTCCAGCGGCTCATCTTCTGGCGGCGATGGCGAATTCATTTTTTTCCTGTTTAGAGTCTTGTTCGAGCTGTTAATTCATTCTGACCACCCGATTATGGTGCTTATTATTATCATCATAATCATTGCGGTAATTTATTATTACAACCACGACAACAGCAAAAATGCCCGAACCCTTATTCAATCCGCGCCAACGCAAAATAATTTAGCCCAGAAAAATTTCCAACTTGAACAACAGCTAAACAAATTACGACAACACGACACGGCTTTTTCCCGCGTACTTTTTTTAGATTTTGTGCACTCGCTTTACCACAAATATTACAGCTATCGCGGCACAGACAAATTACAACATTTAACGCCCTATTTTGAGGCCGCCATTTTAAAAGAAGCGGAAAAACCCCACTACAAAAAGCAGAAAATCACAGAAATTGTCGTTGGGAGTTTAACGATTAGTGATTACAACGAATCGACAGATAAAGAAGCTATTAAAGTCACTTTAGAAGCCAATTACACCAACACACAAGACAATAAATCTCATCGTCACATTGTGCGCGAATCTTGGTTATTTACCCGTCAAAAAGGCATTCATTCTTTACCGCCTGCCAAAATGCGCAGTATTAGCTGTCCCAATTGCGGCGCGCCCGCCCATTTTAACGATGCAGGAAAATGTGACTATTGTCATGAAGTTATTCATGCAGGTGAGCATCAATGGATGTTAGAACGCCGAATTATCTTGAGTGATGAACAATTTGTAGCGCAATTGCTGGGCACATACGTTGAAGAAGAGGGCACAGAGTTACCCGTTATTCGTCAAGAACAACTGATTACCCGTCAAGCTGAATTTGCACAAGCCCATCATGCTGCTGATTGGGAAGTGTTTTGGCGTGATTTTCAAGCACATATTGTGAATGAATTTTTTATTGCGATATACAAAGCATGGACGGCGCAAAATTGGCAAACCGTGCGTCATTTAATGACCGATAGAATTTATGAAACGAACCATTTTTGGATTCAACAGTATCAAGAACAGAAGTTTGTAAACTTCTTAGATAAGATTGAGATTCAACGGGTTGCGTTAGCTAAAATTGAGCGTGATATGTATTACGAGGCGATTACGGTGCGCATTTACGCCAGTTGCTACGATTATGTCGCGGACAGCAAAGGAAAAGTTGTAGGCGGTTCAAAACGCAAAGCGCGTAAATTTAGCGAATACTGGACATTTATCCGCCGCACGGGCGTTATACAGCAAGAAAATACTTTTGATTTGCACAGTTGTCCGAGTTGTGGCGCGCCATTAGATAAAATGAGCATGGCGGCGGAGTGTGGTTATTGCGGTTCAAAAGTCAGCAACGGCGATTTTTCATGGGTATTAGCGATTATCACGCAAGATGAGGTGTATCAGGGGTGA
>CAZKST010000125.1:0-5872 GCA_964555395.1 uncultured Thiotrichaceae bacterium
CGCCGTTTACCTTTTATCTCGTTCCCACGCGCCTGTGTCACTGCCATTAAGTTAAAGCGTTTGTAGGGTGGAATAGCAAAGCGTATTCCACCATGAAATACTACAAAGTTCAAAATGTTAATTATAAAAATTAAGTCGATTGTGGTTCAGACAGTTTTGTAGTGTGTTTACTATATCTGTTATAGTAACGCTGACTTACATTTAGTTTAGTCACCCCCCTCAATACCCCCTCTATTGCATTAATAATAAAGGAGTTTGGAGATGTCTTTGACGTGTCGACGGCTGTTTTGGATTTTGCTAGTCATCGCACTGATTGTGCTAATTATCGTTGCAAAACGATGGTTTGATAAAAAAATCGGTGTGCCTGCTTATCATCCTACCCCTAATGTAATTTCTCTTGACCAAGGTTGGTCTAAAGAGCAACAAGATTGGTATTATCAAGCAACACAAGGTAGTGCTTTTCCTATGCAATACAGTTGGTTTTTAGCATTAGAACAACCCACACTAACGCTAGGTTGGTCTGCACCACTGTTTAAAGAGCGGGATTATTTAAGCCGTTTCGGAATGATTTTTGACGATAATGATAATCCGTATAACAAGGAAGGGTTGCCCATCGGTTTTGCGCGGGATGATAATTATGTCAATCCCGTTACACAAGAAAAATACCCCGTTGTAGGTTTAACCTGTGCTGCTTGTCATACGGGACAATTGAATTATAAAGGAAAATCCGTACGCATTGATGGCGGCGCGTCCATGGCGAATTTTACCAAATTTCAAAATGCGTTGGGGTTAGCCATGGTTTTCACTTATTACGACCCGATGCGTTTTCAACGTTTTGCTAATCGGGTTCTGGGTGAAAATTATTCATCTGAAGCCCGCAAAAAATTAAAAGAAGATTTTCATGCCCAACTTAAAGCGGCAGAAATTCAAGCAAAATTAGACCAAGAGTTTCCAGTCGCAACGGAGGAAGGATTTGGGCGTTTAGATGCGTTAAATCGTATCGGTAATTATGTTTTTGCCGTAGAAATGAATCCTAGCAATTATCATGTGATTGATGCACCTGTCACTTTCCCCTATTTGTGGGGAACTTCGTGGTTGGATTGGGTGCAATATAACGGCTCTGTTATGCAGCCAATGACCCGTAATGCGGGCGAAGCCTTAGGCGTTTTTGCAACCATTAATTTATCTGACCCTACACAACAGCTATTTCAATCTTCTATTGACGTAGAAAATTTATATCAATTTGAAAAACAAATCGGCGGTGAAAAACCCTTTGAAGGTTTAAAAGCCCCTGTATGGGATGAAAAAATCTTCGGCGAAATTGACCAAGCCAAAGCCGAGCGCGGCAAAAAATTGTATGCGGAAAAATGTCAATCTTGCCATTTGCCACCGCAAGATTCTGACGAAATTTGTGACGCTAAACATTGGACTGAACCCAATCATTGGGGCGTACAAATGTTAAAAGTGAAAATGGTCAACATCGAGTTAATTGGCACTGATGGACAAGCCGCAACTGATTGGGCTAAACGTTTCGTCGACACTTCGCACTTAGGTTTAGGGCTAGTAAAAGGGGAGTTCGGCTTGCCGTTAACTGTACAAGGCGCGGTGGAATTAAAATATGATGAATTAGGTTTTGATGCAGCAAAACGGGAAGAATATAACGGCAAACGTGACAATAAAGTCCGCTCGCCTTTATGCTACAAAGCCCGCTCGTTAGACGGCGTATGGGCAACACCCCCCTTCTTGCATAATGGCTCTGTGCCGAATTTGTATCAATTATTATCCCCTGCTGCTGAACGCGATAAAACTTTTTATCTGACCAGCCGCGAATTTGACCCTAAATATGTAGGTTACAAAACCGATTATGTCGCCAATGGTTTTAAATTTGACACGACCCAAGTCGGCAATCGCAATACTGGGCATGAATTCCGTTACTTTACCGTAGAAGAGCAAAAAGGTTGGAATGGTAAATATCCTTATCGCGGCGTGTTAGGGCTATTACTTGCTGAGCATGAACGCTGGGAAATTATCGAATATCTGAAAACCTTGAAACCTCGCGATTTAAATCAGCAAACAGGCATGTGCCCCCGCGCACCACAAGCCATTGTTCAAACTGAGTATAAAGAGCAAGAATACGGTTTACACGGAGATGACCCATGCCAACAATAGCCACCTTGCCCAATCAAGCCACGCAAGACAAACGCCAAGCCTATTTAGAAAAAATGAAGCAAGCGTATCGTTATCAGTACAGCTATAACGAAACCTTCGCAACGGTGGTAAAATTGCCAGAATGGGAAGAAGCGGATTGTCGCTATCGCTATCATTCTTTTAAAAATTTGGGCGGATTGATTCCCAGTTTGCCGCGTATGTTGAGCACGCAAATCAAACACTGGTTAAATAAACCGATTAAAAGTTACGACGAATACTTGTTTTTTGGGCGCAATTCTTTTTCTGATACGCGCTTTTTAGACAATTTTCAAAGTGATGAATATTTCGGCTTGCAGCGCGTGATTGGCATTAATCACGTTTTATTGCAAGGCGTGTCTGATTCGCACTTATTGCCCGTCAATTTGGATTTAAGTCGTTTGCGGCAATATTTTAAACAATTGACTGATATGGAGCTTGACCAAGCGATTAGCACGCGGCGATTGTTTTATCTTGACTATCGCATGTTGCAAGGTTTGGTTGATAACCCCAAAGAATACGGCGGACGGCAACAATATTTAACTGCGCCGATTGTCGTGTTGTTTAGACAAGCGACGGGCGCATTAATGCCGATTGCGATTCAATTAAATCAACAAGCAAATACTGAAAATCCCGTATTTATGCCGATGGACGGGCGCGAGTGGACGGCGGCAAAATTATTTGCACAAGTGGCAGATGTCACTTATCAAGAATTTGTCACCCATGCAACCCGCATTCACTATCTTGTTGAAAGTTTTGTGATTGCAACTTATCAATCGCTGTATAAAACCCACCCTGTCTTTTTATTGCTCAAACCGCATTTGCGTTACACCTTGAGCGTAAACGCCCATCATTTATTTTTGAAAGATAAAAAAGGCGTGCGCGGCGATTTTGGCGCGCAAATGGCGGGCGATTATGACGCAATGGTCAATTTAATGTCTGAAGCGTTTAAAACTTACGATTTCGGGCAAAATGCTTTGCCTGCAGATTTAGCGCGTCGGCAATTGGACAATGTGCCAGAGCTATTTTATCCCTATGCTAGCGAAGGGCGGCAAATTTGGTATTTAATCCGTGATTTTGTCAGCCAATATTTAACGGTATATTACACAGAAGACCCCAAAGTGTTACATAACGACCGTGAAATTCAGCAATGGGCGCATTTCATGTCAGATGAGGACGGAATGCGCGTCACGGGTTTCCCAGAGCGGTTTAATACGTTGGATGAATTGATAGAAGTGGTAACGCAGATTATTTTTATCACGACGGCGCACCATTCTACAGTTCACTATCCGCAATATTTATTCTCAGGTTTTACGCCTGCGATGCCGTTTGCGGCGTATGAACCTGCACCTTCAGATATTCAATGTAGTACAGTCAATCAAGAATATTTGCTGGAAACTTTGCCCTTACGGCAGCCCGCAATGACCCAAGCCTTTATTTTCTATTTGACCAATTACAAGCTTGAATCTATTGGACAATATGGGAAATTTGAGGCAAAAGTGCAGCCGTTGGTTGAAGCGTATCAGCAAAAACTAGCAGATTTAGCAAAACAACTGTCAGAAGCAGAAACCTCACGGATTTATCCTTATCGTTTCCTAAATCCAACGTTTATTCCTAATTCTGTGATGGTGTAGGGGGGGGGCTTTTAAGTAGGGTGGAATAGGCGCAAGCCGTATTCCACCGTTTGGTTTACAAGCAGTTTTGTTCAGTTTTTGCGAAGTTTCAAGGTGGAATACGCTTTGCTATTCCACCCTACAACCCCTCGTTAATTAAGCCAGTTACCTGTTTTAAGGCGCGGTAATACATACTTTTTGTTGTTTGCCGTTAGCATAATTCAGGCTAAAAGTTGAATTATCCTGTTGCACAATGTCGGTACTTCCATGTGTTGCCGCAGTGGTCAATGACCAGTGAGGATAAAAGGTTAATGAAGTTCCTTGAATTCCCACCGCTCCGCGTTCTCGCATTTCTAATTGTAACCCTGTCTTTTGTTGTACATACGCCTGTATCGCCGCAAAATCAGCTATCACTGGATACAAATGTTGCTGATATTTCATACCGTTATACATAAAAGTTAATGTCACAATCACGCTATCACAAGGCATGGGCGTGAAACTTAAGCCTAGCGGTGTTTCATCGGCAACCCGTTCAATATTCCACTGTGGACGCATACTGGCTTGTACACCATAGCCTTCAAATAGCCAAGTCCCCTCTTTTGAAACAGTGACTAGGCTAAAACCTAGGGCTTGTAAACTAGACTGCCAAAGCGTTTCGGGTATCAGGCTAGGGACTGTTTTAAGTATCGTTCCATTATTTAAATAAAGACTTAAATGACCTTCCGCATGATTAAAGCTAAAGCTTGATGCTTGGTTTTGAGTAGGTTGCTCACTAGAAACTGTTGTGAACATGCCCATTAAACTGCTATCTGGTAAAGCAAAGAGCCATTTATTATCAGTGAATTGCGTGATACTAAGCGTTTCAAAGCCAGGAATTTTGTGGATTAACTCTAACAAACTCAATGCTGGATTAGCGGTATCATCGTTATGAGCTGAATCACCCGCATTTCCCGTATTAGAATTGCCATTTGTACTCCCCGAACCACTGCTTGTTGTATTCGAGTTGTCATTTGTAGTCCCTGAATTGCTTCCTGAGTTACTCCCCGAATTGTTCCCTGTAGTATTGCCATTCGCTGTAGTTGAGCTGCTATTGTTTGTACTACCACTATGCGCCCCTGCATTGGCGGCGGTACATGGAATGACACCACTCACGGCATTAGAGTTAGCACCTCCAAATACATTTTGCACAGTGTAAACATAAATTTGACCACACTGTGTTACCGCTGTCCGTATCGTGTCGGTCGTTGTTGTTCCGCTTACATAGCTGAACAGTTGATTGTTACGATAGACATGGTAATCGGTAAATGTATAGCCATTGCTTTCTTGGGCAGGTTTCCACGTTAAGGTATTTCCTAATTCACTGGTACTAATTTGTAAGTAGGAAGGCGCGGCGATGCCATTCACGGGCGGCGGAGTGACTGTTGTTTTATCATCAATCCGCACATTGACCGCATCGAGCAGTGTCCCTGTCACATATTGGGCATTATCACCTGTTTGAATGTGATGGCTAATGGCTGTCGTATGCGCTCCTTCTGCTTGATTATCTTCTAGCGCGCTGACTGTTACGGTTTGCGGGGTTAATGCGCTTGCATCCGCTGCAAAAACTAGGGCGGTTTTATCCACTGTCACTTGTTTAGGGTCATAGCTTAAATGGAGCGTTACCGCTGTTTTGGGGATAGATTCCAGACTGATGCGATAACTGCCCGTTGCATCGCCTTCAATTGTGTTAATGCTTAAAGGGCTAATAAAGATTTTAGCCGTTTGAGCGGGGGGGGTGGTCGTATTATTAGCCGCTTCAGTGATAGCAATAGTCACCGTGTCAAGTGCCGTTCCTGTTACATAGTGGGCATTATCACCTGTTTGAATGTGGTGGCTAATGGCGGTCGTATGCGCACCTTCCGCTTGATTGTCTTGTAGTGCGCTGATAGTTACAGTTTGCGGAGTTAATGCGCTTGCATCTGCTGCAAAAAGTAGAGTGGTTTTATCCACAGTCACTTGTTTAGGGTCATAGCTTAAACGGAGAGTTACTGCTGTTTTGGGGATTGATTCCAGACTGACAGCATAGCTAACGGTTG
>CAZKST010000125.1:5972-9004 GCA_964555395.1 uncultured Thiotrichaceae bacterium
AGAGTTACTGCTGTTTTGGGGATTGATTCCAGACTGACAGCATAGCTAACGGTTGCATCGCCTTCAATTGTGTTAATGCTTAAAGGGGTGAGAAGGACTTTAGCCGTTTGAGCGGGGGGTATCGTCGTATTATTAGCCGTTTCAGTGATAGCAATAGTCACCGTGTCAAGTGCTGTTCCTGTTACATAGTGGGCATTATCACCTGTTTGAATGTGGTGGCTAATGGCGGTCGTATGCGCACCTTCCGCTTGATTGTCTTGTAGTGCGCTGATAGTTACAGTTTGCGGAGTTAATGCGCTTGCATCTGCTGCAAAAAGTAGAGTGGTTTTATCCACAGTCACTTGTTTAGGGTCATAGCTTAAACGGAGAGTTACTGCTGTTTTGGGGATTGATTCCAGACTGACAGCATAGCTAACGGTTGTACCGCCTTCAATTGCTGCGATATTTACAGGACTGATCAATACTTTTGCGGTATTAGTAACACAGGGAATGATGCCTGTTACTGAATTTGAGGGATTGCCGCCTGCGCTATTTTGTACGCTGTAAGTGTAGCTTTGTCCGCATTTGGTCACATCTGCTTGCAGTGTGTCTGTCCATGTTGTGCCGTTGATAGTTTTTAACGGTTGATTGGGTTTATCGCTCCGATAGAGATAATAGCTTGGATAACGATAGCCGTTAGCATCTTGCGCCGCTGTCCACGTTAATATATTGCTGGTGGGCGTTGTGTTTATTTGCAAATTGGAAGGCGCAGGGATTTCTGGCGGTAACACGGTTTTATCGCCTATGTTGACTTTGACTGATTCAAGGCTTTTGCCTGCCGCATAAAAACCGCCATCTCCATTACCTACTGCAATGCTGTGACTAATGTTGCTCTGATGCGCACCTTCACTGATATTGTCATCAACAGCAGTGACTATCACGGTTTGGGGAGTGAGCGCACTGCTATCCGCCGCAAAGATAAGGCTTGATTTGTTTAAGCTGAGTTGTTGTGAATTTGTGCTTAGGGTTAGCGTGACTGGGCTTGTCGGCGCGCTGTTAAATTGAACGCTGTAACTGCCTGTTGTACCGCCTTCGTTAGCAGAAATTTCTAAGGGTTTAATTATTACGCCGGGGTCGTTGTCGTTGATGTTGACTTTGACAGGGTCAATGATGCGTGCATTGGTATAGCCCGCGCCATCGCCTGTAGTGATGCTGTGATTGATAAGTGCAGCTAAGTTGCTAAATACATTGTCATCTACTGCGGTCACTTGGATGTATTGCATTTGCAATGCTGTTTCGTCAGCGGCAAAGGTGACAGTGGTTACATCAGTGTGTAAACGTGCCTCTGGAGTTAATGTGATTGTGACGGGCTGCGTTGGAATGCTGCTTAAGCGCAGGGTATAAGGCATTGCTCCGCTGCCTTCGGTCAAATTAAGGGTTTTGCTGTAAGGTTCAATAATTACGCCAGGGTCATTATCGTAAATGAGGGTTCTGACGGTCATTTCAGTTACACCGCTATAGTTACCGTTTAAGGTAGCTTTGATAAAGCTCCATTTAATGCCGTGCGGAATCGTATCATCAACGGGAGTCACGGTGATATTTTGCACAGTGTCCCAGTTGCTGGGGGTAAAGTTGACTGTGATGGGGGTCATTGCTCCTGCGCCGATGCTGACAAAATTGTCTGGGGTTAAGGTCACACTGACTGTGCCGCCTGGTTGTCCAGTCAATTTCACACCGATAGTGCCACTTTGTCCTTCAAGCACAGGGAATTGCGTTTCTGTGACCAATAATCCTATACCGCCTACTGTGAGTTTAGCGGGTAAATAGCTGATGGTGTAATTGGGACTACTCAAGCCGCTGGCATTGATGTCGTAAGAACCCGCGATAATCGGTGTTGGTGCGGTGGTGGTGAAAGCGAGCGTACCCGATAAGACGGCTGAAGTTTCACCGCGTACAAAACCTTCGTAGTTGGTGGCACTGAATGCAGGTAACGAACTGCCTTCTTGAACACTTTCATCGGCTATCCATACTTTTAATGGGACAGGATTAATGACTACTTTAGCATTAGCTTGGGTGGCAGCGGTATTGGCATCAGCAACTTGATTAGCAGTTAGTTCACAAGTGCCTGCTTGTAGAATGCTGACCGTGTTACCACTGACTGTACAAACTGTTGAAGTGGTGCTGGCGTAGCTTATTGCACCCGTCGCGCCGTTGCGAGTGGCGGTGACAGTGAAACTGAGATTAGCATAAGAAGGACTATCAATTGGTTCAAAAGCTAATGTACCTTCGGCTGCTGTGATTGTAAAACTATGGCTGACAGGAGTCGCGGCGACATGGAGCGTGTCGCCTGGTTGCGACGCTGTCACCGTACATGTTCCTGCACTGTTCACGCTTAATACGCCACCACTCACACTACACACACCACTGGCGGCATATTGTACACTCAACGTTGCGGGTGTGACTGTTGCGCTCAACGTGGGGGCAGGTTGTCCATAAATAATATCTGGTAGGGCGGGAAAGGTGATGGTTTGTGCGATTTTATTCATATCAAAATAGCGCACTACATCGGTTGCGGCGTTGTATTGGGTATTGCCCGCTTGTGATGCGGTGACAGTACACATGCCTGCATTATTGGCAGTGACTTGGTTACTACTGATAGAGCAGTTGCCACTAGCACTGTAGCTGACCGTCAAACCTGAAGAGGCTGTTGCACTTAGCGTTTGATTGCTTGTAGGTGCAATTTCTTGCAAGGGTGGAAAGTCAATGATTTGCGCTAATTTGCTGATAGTAAAGCTACGTTGTACGGCAGTTGCCGCGCTGTATTGACCATTTCCCGCTTGTGATGCGGTGACAGTACAAGTGCCTACACCCGTGGCAGTCACTTCGTTTGCTGTAACACTACAAGAGCCAGTCGTGCTGTAACTGACCGCTAAACCCGAAGACGCGCTGGCGTTTAGAATTTGCGTGTCGTTGGGGGAGACATTGGCTAAAGTAGGGAAGGTAATAGTTTGAGTTTGATTTAATGCCGTAGTGGTAGCGGAAACTTCTGCGCT
>CAZKST010000126.1:0-3618 GCA_964555395.1 uncultured Thiotrichaceae bacterium
ATGTCTAATAAATTAGACAGCTCTTCGCGTAAATAGTCCAGTTGGTCGGCTGAACGTAAAGCACGATTTTGATAATCAGTGATAAAGAAAATATCTTCTACTCGTGCCCCCAAAGTGGCAATTTTTGCCCGTTTAACTCGCGTTGAACAAATCACAAATGCTTGTGCAATGCGGGATAAGATTCCTGGGCGGTCACTGGTAACAACTTCTAAAACCGTGTGATTATTTTGTTTATCTTGGGTAAAAGTAATGCGCGTTGGAATAGGGAAATGTTTCAATTGGCGCGGAATATGGCGCGTAATGGGATTTAACGGTAACGTGTATTCTCGTTTTAACGCCGCTTTTAAACCTAAAACAATTTCATGAATCCGTTCTAATGTATTAATTTCCATTCCATTTTGTTCAAGTACCGTATACCCCACTAAACTATAACCGCGTTTAGTCGGTACGATAAACGCATCTAAAATATTGAGGTTGCGCTGTTCCATAAAATGGGTGGTCGCCGCAAATAAATAATCGCGCTCTTGGGGATATAACAAAGTGAATTGATTACCCGCCCGCCGATTTTGCCGCTCCATCACTAAAGGTTCAGAAGGTGACGACATTTCGTGCTGTAAAATCAAGCGTGTTTCACTAGCAATATCTTCTGGTGAAGTAAATAAGAAATAATCTTCGCCTAAATCTTCCCATAAATCATTTAACGCTTGTTTATCAATATCAGTTAACAAATAACGAGAAGTGCGTTGCAATTCAGTAATTCGTACTTGTTTATCCATATTGCGCCCATCTAAACCATTGCGTAAAGCGTGCAGGGTGTGATGGTATAAATCAGATAATAATTTACCTTTCCAGCCATTCCACAATTTGGGATTGGTGCCGCGAATATCTGCCACCGTGAGCAAGTATAAGTAATCTAAACGTACTGTATCTTCTACTTTTTGCGCAAAGGCATGAATAACTTCGGGGTCACTAATATCTTGCCGTTGCGAAGTAGTGGACATGAGCAAGTGATAACGCACTAACCATGCCACTAAACGTGAATCATGGTCGCTTAAACCATGTTCTTGGCAAAAACTTAATGCTTCAGATTCGCCTAATTCGGAATGATCGCCGCCGCGTCCTTTCGCAATATCATGAAATAAACCCGCTAAATATAATAATTCAGGCTTATAAATTTTTTGCATAATGCGATGGCAATGTGGCAATTCATCAGCAAAACGTTTCATCGCAAAGCGGCGTAAATTGCGTACTACGAATAAACTATGCTCGTCCACGGTATAAACGTGGAACAAATCATATTGCATTTGCCCAACAATTTTGCCAAAAGAAGGAACATACGCACCTAAAATGCCGTAGCGATTCATGCGCCGCAAGGCATGGGTTAAGCCTTCAGGTTGGCGCACAATTTCAAAAAATAAACTCCGCGCTCGCAAATCTCGATGAAACGCATCATCAATTAAATAGGAATATTGGCGAATTAAACGAATGGTACTTGCCCGCACGCCGCGAATTTGCGGATTTTGCTGCATCAATAAAAAGATTTCTAACAATGCAAAAGGATAATGTTTAAAAACTTTATCGTGACAAACTTCAATATAATCGTTGCGAACTCTAAAACGTTTATTTAAATGATAAACTTCATCTGGTTGATGTGCATGTAAAATGGCTTCTTGGAATAATTGCAGCAACATATCATTTAAGCTGCTTAATTCCTTCACTGTGCGGAAATATTGCCGCATAAATTTTTCAACCGCTAAATGCGAGTCATCATCTTGATAACCAAAGAAATTGGCTAAAGTCCGTTGATAATCAAATAATAATCTATCTTCGCGCCGCCCCGCAGTAATATGCAGCATATAACGAATACGCCACAAAATTTCTTGTCCATTGATTAAAGTTTGATGTTCTTCTTCGGTTAAAAAATCATGTTGGACTAAATCATAAAGTGTTGTTGCATTGAAATGGCGTTTAGCCACCCAGCCAACCATTTGAATATCACGCAAACCGCCCGGACCTTCTTTAACATTAGGCTCAAGGTTATAAGCAGTATCATGATATTTGGCGTAACGTTGTCGTTGTTCTTCCAGTTTTGCTTCAAAAAATTCTTTACTTGACCACATTTGCGCCCGTGAAACACAGGCTTGCATATCGGTAAATAATACTTTTGAACCGCATAATAAACGCGCTTCAACTAAATTGGTAACAACCGTAATATCTTTGACAGCTTCGCGTTGACATTCTACTAAAGTGCGCACACTGTGCCCAATTTCTAAGCGAATGTCCCACAAAAACATAATAAGTTTTTCTAATGCGCTTTGAATTTCTGGCGTAACGGGTGCGCCGAGCAGAATCATAATATCAATATCAGACATAGGATGAAGTTCACCCCGTCCATAGCCGCCGACGGCGACTAATGCCAGCGATTGACTTGCACTGCCTAAATGAATTTCCCATGCGAGCAACAAAATTTGGTCAATTAACCACGCATATTGAGTAACCGCTTCTGTAGCATTGCGATTATCTAAAAATCGTCGTTTAATCGTTTCTTTGCCTTGAGTCAAAACTTGACGAAACGAATCTATTGCCGATTTTCCTTCGGCTAATTGTTGTTTAAATTGCTCTAAATCAAACAATTGCGTGTCACTATACATGAAATTAATAGGGTGCATAACAAAAGAATCTCTTATTGTGACATGATTTTAAAAACAACGCAGTTACTGGCAATCGCTGCTCGGAGCTATGGAAAATAGGTAAAAAATCCTATTGAATTATAAGCACAATTTCTGCATTCCAAATGATATTTTTATCCATTTTTATGCAAGACGTGTGCACGTTTTTGGGAGAAGAAAGTTAAAACGCTCAACACTTAACATAATGAATATCCACATATTTTCATGATTTGCCCAGCCGTTATTTTTTAAACGTCTTTTTGGGTAAACTAGAAGTGCTCTAAAAATATCATACCTTTATATTCAGGATTATTCGAAAAGTTTAGCCGATTTTGCCACCGACTGCTGTTATTTTTATGGGGAAGTGATAAATCAGAAACGAAACTATATAACGCAAATATCCCTATAACTTAGCAAGTTATTATTAATGTTGCAATGCAACTTTAGGCAATAAATGATTGATAGTTTTTCAGAACAGAAAAAAACTGCAAATACCTATTTATTTTAATTTTTTATAAAATGTAATGCTATTTTTATTGACTAATAATATTTTATGGTCAAAAATAAAAGTGTGAAACGCGATAGCTAGTGTCCCATTTTGGGTAGCTTTCATGACACCAGTTAACACTGGTTTCCACCATAGCGTGGTTATAATCAAGATGCCTAGCAGGAATTAAGCAGAAACCCCTAATTTAGGGGTTATGGATTATAAATTTAACCGCGTAATACCTAATTCAATCTTTAAACTCACATCTTAAACCTTTTATCCCTTCCCCCGCGTGCGATTTTTACTCACTGAATCCTTAGTTTCTGCAACTTTACGCTCAGTAAATTCAATAATTAAGCCCGCAATATCTTTAGCTGTTGCTTGCTCTATGCCTTCTAAACCAGGGGAAGAATTCACTTCTAATACTAAAGGTCCATGATTGGAGCGCAAAATATCCACGCC
>CAZKST010000126.1:3718-8974 GCA_964555395.1 uncultured Thiotrichaceae bacterium
TTAGTCTCAGCTAAAACAACCCCTTTGCCTTGCGTACCTTCCAATAATTTCAACACAATAGGCGCACCCCCTGCCAATTGTAATAAATCGTTGGTGTCATCAGGTGAATAAGCAAAACCCGTAACGGGTAACCCAATACCTTTGCGTGCCAATAATTGCAAACAACGCAATTTATCGCGTGAACGACTGATTGCCACTGATTCATTTAAAGAAAAAACATTCATCATTTCAAATTGTCGTACAACCGCCGTGCCGTAAAAAGTCACAGACGCGCCAATACGCGGAATAATGGCATCAATGCCTTCTAACACTTTACCTTTGTAATGGACTTGTGGATTATTTGCCGCAATATTCATATAACAACGCAAATGATCAATCACTAAGGCTTCATGTCCTCGTTGTTGAGCAGCTTCTACCAAGCGATGGGTAGAATATAAATTTCGATTGCGGGAAAGAATAGCAATTTTCATAAATGAGTATGGGGTCGGAAAGTTAGAAAGGATAAGATAGTCAAGCTCAAACGTTAAAGAATTTTATTTTTTAACGCTAAAGCTTTGAAGAAAAGTTTTTAATACACATGTTTAAATATTCAGATGTATTGTACGGTATCGTTATGACGAATTATCTTCGTGTTTATTAATTATTGTGCTCGCAAATCACTATACTGATTTTATACCACCCAGCAACCTCAATGCAGTTGCTTTATCAAGTTCAATATGAGCGCAAAGCTTATCTCATTAACATTATAAACTTAGAATTAAATAGGGATTTATTAATGAGTACGCGTTATCTTGACCGTTTTTTCCAGCCTCGTTCTATTGCCATCATTGGAGCTTCTGAAAAACCTTATAGTATGGGGGGAATTGTATTAAAAAACCTACTAAACAGTGCTTTTCAAGGCGAATTATTTGCAGTTAATGCGAAAAATTATACTCAAGTATTTGGTGTTCCGTGTTATAGCCATGTTCGGTATTTGCCGACAGGAGTTGATTTAGTTATTTTATGCACGCCTTCTACTACTATCCCCAAACTTATTAAAGAATTAGGTGAATGTGGGCATAAAGCAGTATTAATTTTAACGGGGGGAATTTCACGCACAGAAAGTAAAAGCCATGCGTTATGGACAGAATTTCAAAAATTTTTCAGTGAGTTAGTGGGTATTGATTTAACTGAACAACCCCGTTTATTACGCGAGCTGTTGTGGGAAGTAGCAAATAAATATGATATGCGCTTGATGGGCCCTAATTGTATTGGGATTTTATCGCCAACGCATAAAATGAATGCCAGTTATGCGCATTTAAATGCGGGTTTAGGAAAAATTGCTTTTGTAGGACAATCAGGCATTTTAGGACATGCGTTATTAGATTGGGCAAGTAGTTATGGAATTGGTTTTTATCATTTCACTACTTTAGGTGATAGTATAGAAGTTGATTTCTCTGATTTAATTGATTATTTTGTGCAAAATTCTGAAATTAAAATTATTTTATTGCACATTGAAAATTTACAAAATGCCCGCCGTTTTTTTTCGGCTATTCATGCTGCGGCGCGTAAAAAATTAGTCGTTGCATTAAAAGCCGGACGTTTTCCCGAATCTCAAGAAAAAGCTTTACCTTTGCCACTTGGCGTACAACGTCATGATAGTATTTATGATGCCCTTTTGCGCCGTGCGGGGGTGTTACGTTTAGCGGGAAGTCATCAATTATTTGATACCTTAAGCACGTTAACCCGAATGAAAGCTTTACACGGTGAGCGTTTAGCAATTATTAGCAATGGGTTAGGGGCGACATTATTGGCAATTGATGCGTTATTAGCCCAAGGCGGTCAATTAGCTGAATTAAGTCCGCAAACGGTCGCGGCACTTATTCCGCATCTGCCGCGCTTTTGGACGCGTAAAAATCCTATTGATTTAAATGCCGATGCAACACCAGCGCGCTATTCCCAAGTTTTAGCGCAACTGGCACAAGACCCGCAAATAGATGCTATTTTAGTGATTTATGGCTGTAATATTTGGAGTGATGCGCTTGCCGTTGCTCAAGCGGTGATTCAACAACCTATTGAATATAATATTCTTGCAGCATGGATGGGTGGAACGCAATTAGATATTGCCCGCCAAGCATTAGACAAAGCCAATATTCCAACCTTTATTACACCAGAAGAAGCTGTTTCTGCGTTTATGCAAATGGTGCAACATCGTCGAAATCAAGTGATTTTGCATGAAACCCCGCCTTTATGGCTCGCGCAACATTTACCCGATAGACAAGCGGGTTGGGAAGTGATTCATCAAGTTGAATATCAAAAACGTCAACAATTAACGCCCGCCGAAGCACAACAATTATTACAGAGTTATCACTTAGAAAGTGCACCAGATTTTAGCAATGTATTTCTCACTGAGAACTCAGTGATTGATAAATTGCCTTTATGGTTTCATGTCACCATTACCCAAGATGTTGTGGTTGGCGCGGTGATGTTATTTAATGTCGGTGGACAGCATTTAACTGAAGCAAAACTGGAATTGTTACCCATTAATTTAAAATTGGCGCGAGAATTAATCCAAAACAGCCCATTTTATTCGCTTATATTGTCACAATCTGCCAATCTTGAACAAGATATACATCATTTAGCGACAGTTTTAGTACAAGTTGCGCAGATTGTTGTAGATATTGCGTTAATTCATACTTTACATTTGGAAATCGTTTTACATCCAACCCAAGGCATACAATTAAGTCGTCCAGAAATCTATTTAGGACAAACGACAGAATTAGCCATTCAACCTTATCCCGAAGAATTAAAAATCCTCGTTCAACATCCAGCGTTTGATGTGCCGTTAGAAATTCGCCCAATTCGCGCTGAAGATGAACCCGCACACGACCGTTTTGTCCGCTCACTCAGCCCAGAAACTTTGCATTACCGTTTTTTTCATACGCGCCATAGTTTAAGCCATTTAGAGTTAGCGCAATTAACACAAATTGATTATGCTCGCGAAATGGCATTTATCGCCGTTTTAAATCAACCGAATCAATTACCTGAAACTTTAGGCGTAGCACGCGCTTATACAGATGCCGATAATATTCAAGCAGAATTTGCGATTGTGGTCAGTGACCACCACACGCGCAAAGGTTTGGGACAATTATTATTAACTAAACTGATTGAATATTGCCGTGAACGCGGCACGCTTCAAATGATTGGGACAGTTTTAAGTGAGAATCGGGCGATGTTGACTTTAGCTAAACGCTTAGGCTTTAAAAGTATCAGTGATAGCAAAGATCGAGAAATATGTGAGCTTTTTTTAACTTTAAATACCACTAAAGAAATTTGGCAACAAGATAGACTTTGGCAATAAAAAAACCTGCGAATTTTGGAGTTCGCAGGTTTTAAAGTTACTGACGATATTTCATCGTCTTTAAAACTATTTAGTCGTTACATTAATCACAACACTTTTACCTTCAGTATCAAAAGAAGGTACTGGGGGCGGTGTTGTGCTGCTTGCAGTGGTAGAACCGCCTGCTTGTTTAGCTTTTAAGCGTTCTAACACGGAATTTTTAGAAACGCCTTCCGCAGGTAAAATGCCAGCATCTTTTAACTTGTTTTTCAACTCATCGCCAGACGTTTCTTGCTGCATATTTAAAGCAGCTTGCATTTGGTCAGAACGTTGTTGTTGCTTCTGTTTAATCCGCTCCAAAGATTCTGTTGCAGATTGTAAAGAAGAATTTGTACCAGAGAATTTAGCAGAAGCCACAGAACTAGCTTCTTGCACTTTCTCAGTGGTTTTAACAACGCTCACTTCGCGCTCTAAGGTTTGAATATGACGCTCAGTATTGCGAATAGTTTGTTTTAAATTCGCAATATTGTTGTTATAACCATCTAACACAGTTTGTTGCGCCGCTAATTCATTTTCCAACTCAGCGATTTTTTCCGCAATTTGCCCTGCTAAGGTCTCATCATTTTTGTTCAATGCCTGAGTTGCATAACCTTCATATTCAGCAATGGATTTTTTGTACTTGTTAACTTCGCGTTCAACACCCATTTGCTCAGCCATTACTTTAGCTAAACCTTCTTTTGCAGCATCTAAATTCGTTTTAGCATCGCGAATTTCTTGATCTAAAATGCGAATAGCTTGCGTGTCAACAACTGCTTCACCTGCTTCTGTTGCTGCACCACGCACTGCTGTAAATAATTTACCAAAAAAACCCATGTTTTATCTCCTAAAAAAAACGATTAACGAGCCACCTAATTCACTATTTCAAATATTCTGCCATTTCTTCAATAGCAGTTAAGGTGTTGTGACTCAAAACACTGATTTCCTCAATTATTTGGTCAACGCTTGCTGTCGTTGGTGCCGCCCCAAAGATAGTATATTGTTTACCAATCATAGAGAATGAAGATAAAGGCATTGGAATATTTAAACTTAATAAATGCTCCAATAAAGTTGTGCGTGTTTCTGGTTTTACTTCATCTTCTCGCCATAAATGCGAAATGCACAAGATTTGACTTTCGTCAACTGTGACATAAATCGGAAATTCTTCACGGTCTTGAATCGTGACAACCAGCACATTCACATCTTCGCTTTTCATTAACTTTGTAGCAAATTTCAAACCTTCATCGGTGTTTGCACCGTTGAGTTGTGTTGCTAACAATTCAAGTTTCTCATTGGGGGTCATAACATCTCCTGGAAGTAGTGCTTTTACACGCGTTGATATACCAAAGATGGAGTTAATCCTATGCTTGAATTGAGAGAAGTCAAGAGGGCATGAATAGATATTTTTTCGGCAAAATTTAATTGAGTTAACAAAAAATTAAGCGATATGAGATGACCGTCATGCACCTATGAAATAAGTGTATGACATAATAAGTCAAAAAGAAAGGGGAAAGCGATAAAAAGAAAAAACAGAAGCAAGGCTTCTGTTTTTATTTGATTATTTGCCGTATTTACGACGGAATTTATCAACACGACCCGCAGTATCAACAATCCGTTGTTGACCTGTGAAGAAAGGATGGCATTTTGCGCAAACTTCAACATGTAAGGGTTTTACAACAGTTGAACGGGTTTGAAAAGTATTACCACAACTGCAAGTAACGGTAATTTCTTCATATCTTGGGTGAATATCTGCTTTCATTAGTTTAAACTGCCTCAAAATAACTTGTGTGATAAATCTTTCAATCACCGCAAGCGATGTAGAATAAAATGGCTATAAGGATAAAGTTAAACTTTGGGATTATAAAGAGGTTTACTTAAATCAGCAAGGGATAAGTGAAAAA
>CAZKST010000127.1:0-8925 GCA_964555395.1 uncultured Thiotrichaceae bacterium
TTTGCGGGTAAACCTAGTCAAACAGCAGAATATGCTATTATTTTAGATGATACACTGACTCAAGGAGGCACACTTGCAAATTTGCGTGGATACATTAAGCAGTTTAATATTGAAACAATTGCAGTAACTACTTTGACAGGTAAAGAATACTCTTCTATTTTAGCAATTACTAATGAAACCTTAATAGCGTTAAGGAGTAAATATAATGAACTCGAAGCAACGTGGAAAGAACCCCTGTTTGGATACGGATTCGATTGCCTCACAGAATCTGAAGCACGCTACATCCTCAAATCAAATCAGAATGCTAACGCAATCCGAGATAGAATTATTGCAGAAAAACAAACGCGAATCTTTCTATAAAATGCGTGAATTACTTGAGAAGCGTAATTATAAAGAAAAAATTAATGAAAGATTTAAATTATCTTTGATTAAATAATAATTTTCTTTGATAGTTTTCCTTACTAGATTTTCAAAACCTAGTAAGTTTCTATCAACACGTTTTTAATGTGCACTACTGACCGATGAAAACGTTTTATTTGAGAAATCGGTATTAATAAAATGTGTTCTACCTTCAATACTGCCGATTTGTAATAAACGAATTTGCCATTTTGAAATTTCTTTATAACTTAAATGACGAGTATTCACGGACGGTGTCCATAAACCACCAAAAATAGTTGGGTCATTAAATTCCAATAAACCTGAACTTTGTAATTGATTCCATTGCGGTGTGCCTGGAATGGGAAAGATAGAAAATGGAGAAACTTGGAAATTCAATTGCGGATTAATCGCTAATAATGATTGATACAACTCTAAAATAGCTTCTTCAAGCCGTAATAAACTTTCTTCACTTTCATCTTCAAAACCAATAATTAAACCATACGTTAAATGTGGAACACCCGTTCTTACAATCGTTTTCAACATTTCACAATGTTCTTGCCAAGGTAGCAATTTACTATAATTTTCCCGTCCCGCTAAAGGACGTTCAGCAGGAATGTAAGCATGATAACAGCCCGTTTTCCCATTCCAACCCCATAATGCGTTAATCAATTCTTCATCAGGTGTGAAATTAATCGGGCCGCGATTAATCCCTTTGCCTAAAGTGGCTTTTTTCAGTTCCAAACCATTTGGCCACAAAACCGCAATGCCTAACTCTCTAATTCCGCGCATAATTTCTAAAATATCTTCGCGTCCGCCCTGTTTAATCACTCTACCTAAAAACTGGTCTGAAGAACCAATTACAGAACCCGCACCCGCTTGTTTTTGCAGAGCAAACCATTCTAAAGCGCGTTGTGGCGACATTGCACGATAGCCTAAACGGTATTTTGGCGTTTGACAAAAATCACAATGGCGGTCGCAGCCAATATCGGTAAATACTGAGCCAATCGGTGATAATTCACGCGGAAATTCTAAACTCCAATATTCATCGCCTAAACATTGTTTTACCACAGAAATATCGGGTAATGCCCATTCTTCAGGACTTAAGGCGGCTAATCTTCGGGGAATAATTGAACCATCTTTTAAAGCCACTTCTGATAAATTTTCGCGGGGGGTTTTGCCTAATACATGGTCTAAAATAGCGGCATTTGTCGCGCCCGATTGGTCTAAAACAACCGCTGATGCGCCCGCATTGAGATAAAATTGTGGATTGGCAAAAGCATCTGAACCACCAATAACGACGGGTTTTCCTTGACTAGAAAGATGTTGAATTGCCAATTGTACTAATTCACGATGTTGTGAAAAATTACTGGTTAATCCCCAAACATCAAAAGCTTGCGGGTCAAGGCTTTTTATATCTGTCCCTAAATAGACTTTTGCTAATTCCGTTTCTCCCCAACACACTTGTCCGTATTCAATTTCTTGTTGTCCTTTCTTTAAATTGATTAATTGCGCATCAAAGCCTTTTGCTTGTAAATCGGCTAATAAAACTTGTTTGCTAATTAAAGCCGTTCCTTTGCGAACCGAGGCTCTATTTTTACCGTTGTTATCAAATAAACCTAATTCGGGTAATTCTACTAAACCCACGGAAGGTGTTTGTGCATAACTCATTTTACAGACTCCTTTATTTAAGAAATTGCTTAATGTAAGTTTTACTATCAGCGGCGGCGGTTTCTAATTTGGAGAAAAGCAATTCAGCAATATGCGGGGGAAAGGCTTGGTATTGATGATTGACAGTTGTGTAGTTTTCAATCGCTGTGTTGAAATCAAAATCTTTAACTTCTTCAATAAAAATTTGCATTGCTTTGCCGTTTAAACCTTTACGGCGACACAATTCAAATGCAAGTTTAGTTTCTTCAATTTGTCCAATACATTCAAACGGCGTGTGTTGTTCTAATCCTAGCATTTGCCTGAACCAGATTTGATTTTCTGCTATATCAAATAAATTAACTTCAAAGATTTGATTCACTAATTCAACAGGTAAATACGCCATGTAATTGAGCCAAACATAAGCACATTTCGCGCAGCGTTTACACCAAGGTTTATGAATATTGCATGAATGAGTGAAAGGAATACTTTTTAAATGCTCTCGCAGTAAGTTAAAAATAACGACATCATAAATCGGTTTTAAAACACTAAAATAATGAACATTGCTAATAAATTGCGTTTGTAAATACTGATTTAACAGCAATTCGGCGGCGGTGGATTTTCCCCATTGATGATTAACCGCTTCGCCTGTTTCTTCCCAAATTAAATTTGGAAAGTCTGCACTACGTTCATGTCCAAGACTGATATAGCGATAATCATGTTGTAAAACAATAGGGAGAGAGGCAAAAATAGAACTTGGCGTTTCTGCTGCTGTAAGGGTTTTAATGCCGTATTCTTGAGCAAGTTCTAAAATTGGACTGTCTAAAAAATCTTCATACATCCAAATTTTATGTTGCTTTGTTTGATGAGTATGTTGCAGTAGTTTTTCTATTAATTGATGTTGAACTTCTGCTCGTCCATAAATTGAGCTGGAATAAGCACAAGAAGCATAAGGAACATTTAAATGTTCCATTAATTTAAAAGAAACTAAACTGTCTTTGCCGCCACCACAAAATAATAAGAATTGTGCATTATTTTCTTTAAGCTGAATCGGAGAGGAAGTAGGATTTGCCGTTTGATTGAGGAATTGCGGGCCCGAATAGTGTGGCAATTGATTTTCATATCGCCATTGCGCCCAGACTTTTTGATGAATTGTTAACCAGAGTTGCTCAAATTCGGCGGTATATAAATGTTTAAAAATACCTAAATCAAAGTAATCTGGTTTTAAACTGGTTAATTTATTAGCTTCAAATGCCATGATGTGGAAATAGACTTTTTCCATAAATGCCACACCAAAGCGATTTTCTAAAGCGTAGAAATCAACGTCATTATACCAATAAGAAGTGACAAAATTTAAATCATCAATGCTAAAAGTCATAGACAATTGTTGTTTTGCACGACGATAAGCAACAAGCTTAAGCGTTCTATTCATCTCTCCATCACTCCTTAGTGGTTTTAATTCGCGTTCACTGATATTGAAGCGAAATAGCAGTTTATGAATTTGCTCTCCAATCTACGCCCAATTGCCCACTTTCCCACAGTTTTACTTTTTCTGGCTGGGTTATGCGTTCCACAATCACCTCTTTTAATGGATAAGAAGTCATGTGAAATAACGCATTTAATGCCCAATTGGAGCGCGCCGCATAACGGCTGATTTGATAGCTTAAATTGACGCTACGGCGAGAAATTTTGACGCTTTGCCCATCATTAAAATCTAGGCGTTTTTGCAATTTTTTCAGTGTTAACAAAGACATTGCTGTTGTCCATAAACAAAAACAGCGAATTTCTACTTCATACGACGGCAATAAAAACACATAACGCAAAGTATTGTGTAAATGATGGTGCGCAATGCCAATCAAGCGCGTTAAACCTTGTCCGAAGGCGGGCTGATAAGTGTCTGGGCGCAAAGTATTTAAATCAAAACCCAGTTTATCAAATTCCTCTTTTGGCAACCAACACGCGCCGCGCTCTTGGTCGTCCCAAATGTCTTTTAAAATATTAGTCATTTGCAAACCTTGTCCAAATGACAAAGACAAGGGACGCAATTCATTAAAGCGTTGATTAATCTCAGGCGAATAATCACAAAATAAATCGGTCAACATTTCGCCCACCACGCCCGCGACGTAGTAGCAATAGTCATTCATCTGCTGCAAACTGTCTAAACCTTGTTGCGATTGGCGCAGTTTTTCCCATAAAAATTGAAATTCACTCATGCCGTTGCTCATAATAGTCACGCAACGCAATAAAATCGCCTGCTGTGAAGGCGGCAATGAGCGGGTGATTTGCACGACTTTATCAGTGTTTAACACTAAATCTTTTTCAGCGGCGGACATCGCATCCGATAAATGCGGATGCAAGGCTTTAGCAAATTCAGTGGCAGAATTTTTGCCTGCCACAACACCGATAAACTGTTGAAAAAAGGCGTGTTGTTGCTCAGGCGTTAAAGTGGGTTCATCTTCAATCGTATCCGCAATGCGACACAACAAATAACCATTACCAATACTTTTGCATAAACTCGGCGGCAAACGGGGAATTGTGAGCGCAAAAGTGCGAGAAACACCTTGCAAACTTTGCTGTTGAAACGCTTCATCACTCATAAATAATGGCTTCAGGTTGTGGTGGGATAACGGGTGAAAGGTGGCATTATATAAAAACTCTTAGTTACCACCAACGATAAAAATGATGTACAGGCCCGTGCCCTTGTCCTACTTGGAGCAAATCACTGGCTTGAATGGCGTGCTGAATGTAGTTTTTTGCGTGTTGAATCGCTTCTAATGCGGGCGAACGGGTTAAACACGCGGCGATGGCAGAGGAAAGTGTGCAACCCGTGCCGTGTGTGTTGCGCGTTTGAATGCGAATATCGCTGAAATATTCACAGCCTGCTGCGCTACAAAACACATCAACACATTGATTATCGCCCCAATGTCCGCCTTTTAACAACACATAAGGCACATTAAAACGGCTGCGTAAGGTTTGCGCGGCTTCGGTGACAGCTTCTAATGTGGGGGTAATAGTTTGGTCGAGCAACACTTCCGCTTCGGGCAAATTCGGGGTAATTAACGTGGCAAGCGTAATTAATTGACGTAACGCCTCAATTGCCGAATCGTCGAGCAATTTATCGCCACTTTTTGCCACCATTACGGGGTCAATCACCAAATTTGCAGGGCGATGACGTTGCAAACAGTGGTAAATTGTATCGATAATGGCAGTATTGCTTAACATGCCGATTTTAACTGCATGAACAGGACAATCCGCGAATAAAGTTTCTAATTGTTGCGCGACAAATTCAGGCGGCACATTATGAATTGCGGTCACGGCGCGGGTATTTTGCGCGGTTAAAGCGGTAATGACCGCCATTCCATACACGCCTAACGCGGAAAAAGTTTTTAAATCGGCTTGAATCCCCGCGCCGCCGCTGGGGTCTGAGCCAGCAATGCTAAGAACATTTGCAATCATAGGATTTTTAAAGTTTTTGAGGTGGTTTGAAAATTATCTAACTTTTTTTGTTATTAACGATTAGATAATGTAGATATTTTTCCAAGTTTACCATAGTGCAATTTTGTTTAGTTTCAAAAAAGGAATAAAAATAATGTCTCCTACCCTTGACTTGGCTTTGCAATTAATTCGTCGTCCTTCTGTTACGCCGAATGATGCAGAATGTCAGCAATTATTGGCTGACCGCTTGCAAGCCATTGGTTTTAAAAATGAAGCTTTGCGTTTTGATAATGTCGATAATTTATGGGCGCGGCGGGGCGAATGCGCGCCCTTGTTCGTCTTTGCAGGGCATACGGACGTTGTGCCCGCTGGCGATATTGGCGCGTGGAAATTTCCACCGTTTGAGCCTGTTGTCACCGCCGACGGCGTGTTATATGGACGCGGCGCGGCAGATATGAAAGGCAGTATTGCGGCGATGATTACCGCAACCGAGCGATTTGTACAACGTTATCCCCAACATCATGGTTCAATTGGCTTTTTAATCACCAGCGACGAGGAAGGCGTGGCGATTAATGGCACAGTTAAAGTCGTTGAACATTTACAAGCGCGGCAAGAAAAAATTGACTGGTGTTTAGTCGGTGAACCGTCGAGCACGGCTAAACTGGGGGACGTGGTAAAAAATGGGCGGCGTGGCTCATTGACAGGACATTTAACTGTGCTCGGCGTGCAAGGACATGTGGCTTATCCACATTTAGCGGATAATCCAATTCATCGCTTTGCGCCAGTCATGCAAACCCTGTGCGCGACCCAGTGGGATGCAGGCAATGCGTTTTTCCCGCCGACGACTTTTCAAATTTCCAATATTCAAGCGGGAACAGGTTCAAGCAATGTAATTCCTAATCATTTGAAAGTCATGTTTAATTTCCGTTACAGCACTGAAAGCACGCATGAGCAATTAAAACAGCGAGTTCATGCGTTATTAGACGAGCACGGCGTGCGCTATGAATTACGCTGGGAGCACAGCGGTTTTCCTTTTTTAACCGCGACGGGCGATTTATTAACCGCGACCCAGCAAGCGATTCAAAGCGTATGCGGTTATGAAACGGAGTTATCAACAGCGGGCGGCACATCGGACGGGCGTTTTATCGCGCCGACGGGCGCACAAGTGCTGGAGTTGGGACCAAACAATGCGACAATTCATAAAGTAAATGAATGTGTTGCGGTGGAAGATTTGGATAAATTGTCAGCGGTTTATGAGGAAATGTTGGTGAGGTTGTTAGGAAATAGCTAGAATGGAAAATAGCTATTCTTAAACTAAGCATTATTAAAGGTGGGAATTGCCTACCTTTAATTGCTTTTCTCTAACTTTAACTATACTAGTTTTAAAAAAATAAATTTTTCTTTAAGAGGCAATTATGAAAATTGAAGCATTAAGCGTTAAAAACTTTAAAGCATTTAAAGATATTAATATGAAAAATATCCCTTCATTTTGCGTAATTATTGGAGCAAATGGAACAGGTAAAAGTACCCTATTTAATATTTTTGATTTTTTAAAAGAAGCTTTTACAACGAATGTAACAACTGCATTAGCAAAACTCGGTGGTGGACGTGGTTTTGATGAAGTAAAAAGTCGTAATAGTAAAGATGCAATTGAAATAGAAATTAAATTTCGTGAAAAACTGAGTGCACCTTTAATTACCTATTTTTTAAAAATTAATGCACAAGCAGGAAAAGTGATTATAGAAAAAGAAATTTTAAAATATAGACGTGGAAGTGGTGGTAAACCATGGCATTTTTTAGATTTTTCAAATGGAGTGGGTTTTGCTATTACTAACGAATCAGAATTAGTCAAAGACGCGAATGATTTAAAACGAGAAGAACAAAGTGTAAAAACACTGGATACACTGGCAATTAAAGGTTTATCTCAATTTAAGCGTTTTCCTGCTGTTGTTGCATTAGGTAATTTAATAGAAAATTGGTATGTATCTGATTTTCACATTAGTAAAGCAAGACCAGAACAAGAGGCGGGATATACAGAGCATTTATCGCGTGAGGGAGAAAATTTATCTTTAATGATAGAATTTCTATATAAGCAACATCCTAATATTTTCAATAAAATTATTTCTACGTTAAAACATAGAGTGCCGGGCGTAACACATGTTGAAGCAAAAACAACGGAAGAAGGGCGGGTATTATTAAAGTTTCAAGATGGAGCTTTTGAAGAACCTTTTTTAGCGCGTTATGTGTCAGATGGCACAATTAAAATGTTAGCTTATTTGACATTATTATATGATCCAAATCCACATCCTTTACTTTGTGTAGAAGAACCTGAAAATCAACTTTACCCTAAATTATTAGAAGAACTTGCTGAAGAGTTTAGAGCTTATTCTGAGCGGGGTGGGCAGGTTTTTGTTTCTACACACTCACCCGATTTTTTAAATGCAGTTTCTTTAGATGAAGTGTTTTGGTTGGTTAAAAAAAATGGATATACGGAAATAAAACGGGCGGCTGAAAATAAGCAAATTAAAGCTTATATAGATGAGGGTGATAAAATGGGCTATTTGTGGAAACAAGGCTTTTTTGAGGGAGTTGACCCTGAATGAGTTATCAAGAAAAAAAGCATTTAGTTTGTTTATTAGAAGAGCGTTCAGCAGAAGAAATGTTAAAAGCAATTTTTTCTCAATTATTATCTGAAGATATTGAAGTTAAATACATCGTTTTTGAGGGAAAAAGTGATTTAGAAAAAAATGTAGAGCGCAAATTAAAAGGATGGCAATTACCTAATTCTGTTTTTTTGATTATGAGAGATAAAGATGGTGGCAATTGTTTACAAATAAAAAAACAATTAAATGAAAAAGTTTGTGCAAGTGGTCAACAAACTAAAACTGTCATACGCATTGCGTGTAGTGAGTTGGAAAGTTTTTATTTGGGGGATTTAAAAGCTGTAGAGCAAGGACTTAAATTAAAAAAGATAGCAGATAAACAGCAAGAGAAAAAATATAGAAACCCCGATTTATTAACAAATGCGGCTGAGGAATTATCGAGCCTTACCCAAAAACAATATCAAAAAATTGCAGGCTCTCGCGCAATTGCGCCTTTTCTTAAACTTGATGGTTCTAATTGTAGTTATAGTTTTAATATTTTAATTGCTGGAGTAGAGAAATTAAAAAAAATATTGCTCTCAGATTGATTAATATTGTGTATTATAGTAACTGCACTATAAAATTATCTGAACCATAATTTTCTTAGTTTTTTCACTATGTTAATTATGAAAATTAAGTGAATTAAGGTTCAGATAAAATGTTTATTGTTTAATGCGTTTGCTATAGTTATAGTTTTCTAAGTTTTAATCAATTTTTATTTTATCTATTACGATACTAGCAATCGCTAAAGCGATTGCACTCTCTTTAGACTAAAATCCAAAAATTTTCCCAATCATATTAAAAATTGAATCAACAAATCGTTTAA
>CAZKST010000128.1:0-8898 GCA_964555395.1 uncultured Thiotrichaceae bacterium
GTAGTATCAACGGCTGAAGAGACTAAGGTATCGCTTTTTTGCCAACCGTATCCAATGGAATTTACAATAGAACTGCTATCCCCTAAAATCGTTAAGATATTGTCATCACTAATGTTTAGCACGTCAGAGGCACTTAAAACAAGCTGTTTAGAGGCTGTTGAACCGCTTGTATTGCTTAAATCAATGACATCTATTCCCGTTAATTGATATTGCTGGTCAGTAGGTAATGTGCTGTTTTGACTTAAATTTAGTAAATTGCTACTTAATTTTAAAGTATCTGTTCCCGCATCACCCGCTACTACCGCGCCAGTAGCAGCGTTTGGTTCGAATAAAAATAAATCATTACCAGCATTTCCATGCAAAATGTTGTTAGCTTGCACACCGTTAAAGGTGTCATTGCCAGCAAGTCCAGTAATAATTTGAGAGGCTTGTGGTGTAAAACTGTCGTTTGCCCTTGTGCCTTCAATGACATTGTCTGCTAGTAAATTAACTAACGCGCTGTTACTGGTTGTTGTACCGTCTGAAGCTAAATAATTAAAAGTGGCGGCTTGCAATGTACCATCAGAATTAAATTGTGGTGTAACAAACACTTCAATGGAATCTCCACTGAGTGTAGCACTGACATTGGCACGGGTACTGGGAATTTTACTAACCGATAATGTATCTAAAGGATTAGCATCTGTATCATTTTTTAGTAATTCATAAGTGGGCACTAAAACTGTTGTACCGTATGAAAGTTTAATCTCATCATTTTGCGCGACAGGTGCTTGATTATTTGCATCAATTTGAATATTGACCGTTGTAGTAGCAGTGTCTGTACCATCAGTAATCGTGTAACTAAAGCCACCTATTGTATTTGCAGCATCAGCCGAAGGACGGAAGATAACCTCATTTAATCCTAATGTAATGATGCCATTCCGCGCACTGTCCACTGTGGTAACGGTTAAAGTATCTTTGTCTGCATCCGTATCATTGCTTAATAAAGTGCTATAAGGAATGGTAATACTGTTAGTTACTTGCGTTGTAAATGCGTCCATAACGGCGATAGGCGCGTTATTAAGAATCTTGATATTCACTTGTCCTGTATCATTATTGCCTTGAGTATCGGCTACCGTATAAGTAAAGCTCGCATTTCCAAGGAAATTAGTCGCAGGGGTAAAAATTAATTTGTCCTGTTGACTGTCAAAGCTGACAGTGCCATTAATAGCATTATCTGCGGCTATAATTTTCAGTGTTGAATTATTCCCTGAAATATCATTGATTAACAAGGATGAGGTTGGAATATTCAACGCTGTATTTTTTTGCGTATTTAAAGCGTCATCAACTGCTTGTACGGTTTCTTGTGCTGTTACCGTGATATTGACCGTTGCGGTCGCCGTTGCTTGACTGCTGTCTTGCAAGGTATAGCTAAAACTCGCATCCCCGACAAAGTTATTCGTTGGAACAAAAATAACATTGTCGCCATTCAAGCGCACATTGCCATTCACTGCGTTGCTAACCGCGCTTAAAGTTAAATTATCGCCGTTTGCATCAGAATCATTGCTTAATAATGTCTGTATTGGAATGGTGAGCGTTCCGTTTTTTGCGGTTGTTTGGGTATCATTGACTGCAACAGGCGGGGTATTTTGTACTGCAATGCTCACGGTCGCGCTGCTACTCGCGCCTGAACTGTCCGTGACACTATAGTTAAAACTGGCGTTACCCGTAAAATTAGCTGTTGGGGTGAAAGTAAAACTGTCTGTGCCGACTTGGGTTAAACTACCACCCGTTAAACTACTGCTATTTATCGTGGCGTTTAAACCTGTACCCGTATCATTTTTTAATAAATCACTTAACGTAAATTGCAAGCTTGCATTTTTCGCAACGCTAAAACTATCTGCTTGCGCGACGGGCGCGACATGACTGCTATCTGTTAATTGCACTGTCACTGTTGCTTTGCTGATATTGCCATTTGCATCTTTAATGGTATAAATAAAACTGCCTTGTGTGCCCGCAGATGACAGCGAAGTAAAATTAACTTTGTTATCTTGCAAACTCACAGAACCATTATCTGCATTTTCAACCGCGATAACTTGCAAATTTTGCCCAGTATCATTAGCTAATAATGTAGCCACATCAATAGCAGTTGTTGAACCTTTAGGCTCTTGACTTTGCACAATATCAGCAAGTGCTGAGGCAGCGACTAAAGCACTCCCTGTTAACGTCACTGAGGCTTGCGCTGTATTTCCTTGTCCGTCTGTAATGGTGTAACTAAATCCGCCTTCGCTCAGAAAATCAGCAGAACGGTTAAAAATTACTGTGCCCGTATCAAGCAAGGTTACTGTTCCATTGCTTACATTACTAACACTGAGAATACTTAATCGGTCGCCATCGCTATCTATATCATTATCTAATAAATCGGTTAACGTTAAGCTGGCTAAACTTCCCAATGTTCGCGTGTCATTATTTGCAATCGGTGCATGATTGCTAATTACCGCAGGCTCTCCCGTGCGAACCACTTGTACAGGCACAATCGTTTCTAATTGTCCATCACTGAGTACATAACTAAATTGTCCTGCTTTTACACCATTGGCTAATTGCACATTTACAATATCGTTATTTAAACTAACCGATAGTTTGCTAGTATTATTTTCGTCAATATTAACCGCTAAAATCCGCAAAGGGTCATTTTCCACATCACTATCATTTTTTAACAACTCACTGAGCGCAATAGAAACTGAAGAATCATTGCCAGACATTGAAATAATGTCTATTCCGCCTTTGGGCGCATCATTAACAGCTAAAACAGTCACTTTTACCTGCGTGGTGCTGCGTACACCTTCCGCATCTTCAATCGTGTATAACCAGCGGGTTTCACCAGAAAAATCAGCGGCGGGTTTAAAAATAATTTGATTTAACTCACGGTTAAAATCCACTTCCCCTTCCGTGCGTAACACAACAACATCATTAACAATTTCTTGTAAACCAGTGACTTTTAAAACACTTAAATTGCTATTGTCTGAATTAGGATTATCGACATCCCCATCATTTGCCAATAGTAACGCAGCAGGAATAACTAACGGCGTATCTTCTAAAACCGTTAATTCAGGACGTGAATCTACGTCTGCCACCGCCGTCGGCGCGTCATTCACGGCAAAAATAGTTAATTCTACGGTTTGCCAAGGTGAATCGCTTGTTTCACGATAAGCAAAACTTTCCGTCCCGTGAAAATTAAGGGCTGGAATATACTCAACCCGCCCTGTTTCCGTTAAATGCACACTACCATGCGCAGGCTGTAAAAACTCTGCACTGCTTGTTAAAGTCGGTAAGTTTTGTACTAATAAACTAGGAATCTTTACCTGAATTTCAAAAAGTTGTGGGTCATTTGCAAAGCGAAAAATAAAAGAACTCTCTCCACTCCAGCCACTTACTGGCGTAAACGTAAATGAGCCATCTTGATTATTAATAACATTCCCATTCGGAGAAACTAAAATAATAGTTTCTCGTTTAGCATCAACAACACCGAGAATTTGCTCCGTAGTTTGTGCATTGTCTTCAGGAAAAGTATTGTTTGTATTATCTACAGGCGTTTCATTGGTCGGCTTACGGGGAATTACAGAAATAACTTGTGATTCATCTTTCAAAACTTTGCTATCTTTAACCCTATCTTGTAAAAAATCTTCTTTAGGTTCAAACAATTGATAATTCGGTGTGCGTTCGCCAATTTGTCCTAAAATAGGATTCTTAATCAGTGGACTAACGTTATAAATCTGTTCTGGTGGAGCTTCTATCCCCTCCATTCGAATCATCGACGCTTCAGGATGTTGCTGTTGAGACATTTCCGCCAAATTTAAGCTTTTTTCTTGCGGCGATAATTCAATTTTTTGCAATTTTTCAAAATCTTGCGGAGCTGGGGGCGGCTCAATAGACATGGGAGGAGGAACAAATAGCAAATTATTATGCACATTAGGGTCAAGCGGCGATAAAGTATCTCTAAATTGCTTATATTCGCTCTCGCTAACATTACTAACTACAGAATGATTGTTATCGATAAAAATCCGAGTGCCCCGCTCATAAGCTGAAATGGGTTCACTTGCAAAATGCGGGATAACATCAACTAACCCACTGACATGAATCAAAGAAAGAGAGCCGTCCTCATTGACAGAACCATCAATTTCACTGCCACGAATCCCAATTGTTGCCGCTGGTGTTTTTAAGGTGGTATGTTGTCCTTGATTATCCCCACTGATTTTACCGCTCACAAAACGGAAAAACCCCGTAAAAATACTGGCTTCAAATTCTCCCCCCTCTGAAGGAGAAATATAAGAATATTTTTCTAATTTAGCTTTAGCTAAAGGTCCCAATTGGAATACTGTGCCGTCATTTAAAGTAATTTTGATATAACTGCGGCTGGGCGTGTTAATCGTGTCGTTCAAAAAAATAGGGTCGCCATTATTCACGGTACGCGTTTGTCCTGCCGCGTTGGTTACACTAATAGGCGGATTCACCGTTGTAGAAACAACCCCGATTTTAGGCGAAGAAGATGCAACATCTGCGGGCATGAGAAACTGTCCTTAATATCCTGAAAGATGAATACTTTATTGTTATTTATTATGGCTGATGAATAAGCAGGATGCAAAAATCGCGTGCTAAACGGCACTCACGCAGGTGTAGGACTCAATTGCAAAACGGGTGAATAGTAGCGTTGACGAACGATTTTAACGACTTTCGAGGTTAGTGCGTCTAATACACAGTACAAAGCACCCACACATAAAGGCGGATTCGCAGAACTCAGTCCTATAGTCGTATCTAATTGCCACGTCCAACAGCCCCACGCTGTGCCAAAAATTTCGAGCACCGCCGCAAAGATAAACATCGTTGCGTACAATTTTTTCGCTTTACCCAACCATAAACACAGCACAAATAACCCAAAAAACACCAAACTTAATTGGTCAGCCCCGATTTGCAGTAATAACAATAACCACGGCACAGTTACCAACGGCACGACCCAAATAATCCAACGCGGCAAACGTGGCGCGCAAATCATGCCAATAATAAATAGAGCAACATGCCCAGGTGGTACAAAAAAGGGAATGTTATTAAGACGATATTGATAAAATTCAAATCCTAACGATAGCACCAGCTCGCCTAAAGTCGCAATAATTAAACACGTCCATAAACGCACTTGTTGCAAAGGATGATGACGGGAAAGCACAATTTGCAAAAAAATTCCCCACCACATAAATCCTAGTAGCATTTGCCCAGCAAAAGAAAGATAGGTATCTAAAAATAAACTAAAAATAATGAGTGGGATTAAAAACATTAACCGTAATACCTAATAAAAAAACTGTCTATTTGGATAAATGACTGCCAGATGCCTGTAAACGTGCTTTAAATAAATCCGCAAAATCACTGACAACCGAATTTTTAACTGCTTCTAAACTCAGCAAATGCGCTGCCCAGTGTTGCACGGCAGGCGTTTGAGCGTACCAAGGCAATTTTACCAGCGGTTCTAATAAAGCAAAACGCATAAAAACGGGTGCAAAAGCCGCATCCACTAAAGCGAATTTTTCCCCATTGAAAAAAGGCTTTGCTGTTAATACTTGTTCTAAAATAGCAAATTTATTGAAAATATCTTGTTGATGAGGTTGTGCTTCTTCTGCGGTTTTGGCTGTCCAAAATAAATACTGACTCACAATTAATGTAGAAGCAAATTCAATCCATGCGCGATTTTTAGCTTTTTGCAAAGCGGATTCAGGATGCAAACTCGGGGGACTCATTTCGTCCAAATACTCATTAATAACCGCCGATTCAAATAAAACTTCGCCTTCTGTTTTCAATAAAGGCACTTTGCCCAAGGGCGAAATTTGCAAAAACCACGCGGGCGGATTGTCCAAATCAATATAAGTGATTGTATAAGGGATTTTTTTGTAATTTAACGTAATCACTGAACGCTGTACAAAAGGGCATAAATTAAAACTTACTAATTCCAAAGCAGCCATGTTTAAAATCCTTTTTCGGTTATGAATGACTTACGCCCAACAACTCAACTTTAAAATATTGCCGTTAAACTATACACCGTCCTAAAAAACAAAGTGTATTTCTATTTCAACAAAATAAATTTACGCTACAATGAAAGGCAGTGCCATTTTGTGATTTATCCGCAAATATTCAGCTTTTAATTTCTAAACAACGCAATCTTTTCACTTGTGCTTTCATCAAATCCGTTTATTGCTAGTTTTACCTTATTAGGCTGGTTGCTATTTTGCCCTTCCCACTGGCGAAATTACGTTCGCACGCTCGAGCCACAGTTGCCTGCCGATTTTTCTTTAGCCGAATTTAGCCATTTTCCTTGGCATCATCAAGGTTTGATGTATTTATTATTGGTGGCGCATGTCATTTTGCCAAGCTGGGTATTATTAACCCTGATTATGATTGGCGCGTTACAACAGGTAAATTTAGAAAACTATTTGCTGATTATCAGTTACGCCTATTTATTCAGTGCGTTACTCGGATTACTATGCAGTTTAATGATTTCCGTCGTGTTTGGTATCATCATAAGCGCGCTAGGCACGTTATTGTTAAGTTTACCAATTTTGCTATATGGCGAAATTGTATTTAACATGGCGAAAAGTATCGCCATTGCCGTCGTAATGAGTTTAGACGACGCGCCCACGCAAGGACTGGTTGACAGTTCCCCCGCCGCGTTTTTAACAGTCGTACTGGGCATTTTTGCCGCCAGCAGCGCGGGCAGCATTATGTACAGCACGTTGCGCAAAAATTACCAACATCCCCCGCACCGCCAAATTGGCAGTGTTGTCATTGGCGTGATTGTCAGCGGTTTAGTCGCGTTTTTACTCGGACGCATCACCAGCGTATTGGCACACGGCGCGGCGGAATTAATGGAAAGCGGTTTATTATTTAGTTTAGTTTATGACAGTTTAATCATTGTTTTATTTGCACTTTCACTGACATTAATCTGGGGCTGGCATACTTGGCGATGGGGACAAGGATTAATTATCGGTTTTAGTTTTGCCAGTTTATTAGCCTTATCTACCTTTTTGCTCAACCGCTTCATTAACAGCACCGAGCCTTGGAATGAATTAGTGATTGGCTTACATGGCGGCATTGAAAATGCCATATTGTACTTGCTGTTATTCGCTTTTCCCTATGTTCTCGCTCGTCGCATTGCCAATCCATGGGCGGGGATTATTGCGGGTACATTTGGCAGTGCAGGCGTTTATTTGCTATTTGCCTTTTTAATTGAGCATGAATCCCTCTCGCGCCTGCTCATGTGGTCAGTAATTGCGTTTGTAATGGGCTTAACTATCAATACTTGGCGACCGCTTTTATTTTATCCCTTTGTTGGTACATGGAATTTAATTTTATACCGCTCTGATGAACGACGTATAGGCGCAACCCATAGCTGGATTCGTTGGCATTCTGCTTTTTGGGATGAACACCAATTTTTACCTTTATTCGGTTTAGAAACCTATTTAGTGCTGCTCGCCGAACGCCATCCTGACGAAGCAAAGGGCGTAATGGAATTTATCAGTGCTTCTAAACAAGCATGGGCAGCGCGTGAGGCACAAATTGAATTAGATGCCCGCCGCTTATACAACTGTCAAACCACACAACAAATTAGCCAAGCGCATCATACTATGATTATGGGTGACTCGGGCACAGCGAGTAATCCCGTCAGCGCACTGCTCCGCAGTTTTAGCCGTTGCAGTCGCGATGTAGAAGCCGCGTTAACGCAAGAAAGCATTTATAATCAACGCCTCGCTTTGGATTCTGTCGAGGAACGTTTAGACCGCTTATTGCGTGAGCTGACCTATTCCGCTGAAAGTTACAACATCCGTTTCCGTCCGATTGCTGCTAAATGGCGACAAATTTTAGCAGATTACAGTGTTGAATTAAGTCAAACAGTTGAAAGTAAACAAGAAATTCACAACCCTTATGTGATTGGTATTCCATTAACTGAGCATCAAGAAATTTTCGTCGGGCGCAGTGATGTCAGCGCGCAAATTGAACGATTATTGCTGAATGAGCAACGCTGTCCCCCGCTGTTGTTATATGGACAACGGCGCACAGGAAAAACCTCATTACTCAATAATTTAGGTAAATTATTACCGACGACAATTGTGCCTTTATTCGTAGATTTTCAAGGGCCCACTTCGCTATCCAAAGATTATGCAAGTTTCTTGTATAACATTGGACGAGCGATGATTAGCTCGGCAAAACGGCATCGCGACTTAATTTTGCCACCTCTGACTAAAGACAGTTTAGTCGATGACCCTTTTACCCGTTTTGATGAATGGTTAGATGAAATTGAAGCGAAATTAGATGCTAAACAAAGCATTTTGCTCACTTTAGACGAGTTTAGTGTCTTGGAACACGTTTTTGTACGCGGCGGTTTAGATGAATCGGCGGTATTGGGGATGTTTAGACATTTAATACAACACCGTCCCCGTTTTAAAATTTTATTATCGGGCTCGCACACTTTAGATGAATTTGAACGTTGGGCAAGTTATTTAATCAATGTGCAAACGGTACATTTAAGCTATTTGCAAGCCACTGAAGCATTGCAACTGATTGAACAACCTGTAAAAGATTTTGCTTTACGTTATGAAGACAACGCAAGTCAGCGCGTTATGCAATTGACTCGTTGTCATCCTGCTTTGATTCAATTGTTATGTGCAGAAATTGTCAATATTAAGAATAAACAGCATATACATGAACGTCGTTTAGCCGCAGTTTCAGATGTGGAGTTAGCGGTGGCGGGGGCGTTGCAACATGGACGCTTTTTCTTTGCAGATATTGCTAATAATCAAGTGACGCAAAAAGGCTTAGAAATTTTACGCTGCGTTGCCAGTAAAGGCGAAAATGGCGGTATCTCAACGGCTGAATTAGCCAAAA
>CAZKST010000129.1:0-8888 GCA_964555395.1 uncultured Thiotrichaceae bacterium
TTACTGATAACCCGCTGATAAAAAATGTCCCCACGCAATTGCATAATTATCAATATCTTTTAACCAACTTTGCAATGGCAACGGCGACCAATCCAAGGGGTGCATAGGAATCGTCCCCGTTTGTCCTGTGGTATCTTCCACTTCACAATGTGGCGTATGCGACGGTGCCGCGCTCCATGCGCGCAAGGGATAACGCATTAACGAAATCCCCGCCACGGTGGCGCGAGTTTCAATCGTATCTAAATATTTACCTTTACTGCGGCGCACCGTCTCATTAATCGTCGTGGTCGGGTCAAGAATAAACGCATCAACGCCATACGGCCCCGGCGTAACAATCATATAATCTGGATGTGTTTCAGAAACTTCCCTACACACAAAACCGCTGGGGTGCATACGATGTTTAGAAAAACGCGGCTCAACCCATAAGCTGATTTTAACGTCAGCTTTATACATTTTTATTTCACCGCCTAAAAATAATGCGCCTGTCGGGTCATCTGAACACCGCCAACCAATTTTTTCAAAGGTTTTTAACAGTTTAACCCCACACCAGCGTTGATACAAATACGGTGTATCAGCGATTTCCACCGTACCATGCAGCAAGGTATATAAAAATGTAGGTAAATAATCTTGTGGATTTAATAACTGTTGCGCATATTGACGCAAGCGCAACCAAGACGGCGAGCGGGGATAAGGTGTGGGCAAAGTCGCACTAGGCAATAAACGAATCTGCGCCGTTCGCATCAAAATTACGCGGGCTTGGTCTAATTTCGTTTGCGCTTCGTTTAAACGAGTACGCATTCCGACTAACGTTGCGCGGTCATGACGGGCATAATAAGAATCGCCTTGTTGAGCAACCAGCGAATCATCAATGTATTTAGTGGTGCGGTCTTGAATCTTATCTAAAGCATTTTCTTGCACATTGAGCAAATGCAATAACCAGCGCAGCGGGTCAACATCCAACTCTTCTAAAGGCGTGATTTCTAACCATTGCGTAGGCAATAAACGGCGCGCATTATCTAATTGGAAATCACTTGGACGGCGGGAAAAACCTGCATTTTTAGGCACAGGGGCATAGCGCAACAGCACTTTATGCGTTGCTTCAATAGTTTGTAATTCTTTAACTAATTTAGGAATTAAGCTAGTTAATAAATCAATAGATTTTAACAATGCCGAAGTGCTGGCAACCGTACCCAAACTGGTACTTGCGACTTGTTGCGCAGTTTGCAAACCAGGGGCAAGTAACTCGGTTGAAAATTCTTTAAGGTCATCAACTAACTGTTGAATAAACGGATTCATAGTCACACATCATATTAGATTCAAAACGATACTTATCATTATACAAAGATTAGCGACTAAATTGGAAAAATAAATTAATTCACATGAAAAACAGCGGGGGTAAGAATGGAAAATTGAGAAAAACTAATAATGTTCTAATTGATTCAATTCAGCCTCAGTTAATAAAGGACGGATTAAATAACAAACTTCATCTAAATCAAAATTTTTCAAATAATTTTTTAAAGCAGTTAATAAAGCAATAGGTAAACTATGCTGTTGTAAATAATTATTTAAACCCGTAACATCACCATGAAAAGATAAACTAAACAAAGTGGTTAAAATTTCACGGTCTAAATGATTTAAATCATATAACACTTCTGCGGTATTTTTTTCTTCTGCTTTATCTTCCCCCATATTTAAAATAGGTGCTGAATATTCCCATTCTAAATGTAAAAATTTTTGCAATAAATCTAATAATGACTCGATTTTAACAGGCTTTGCTAAAAACGCATTACACCCTGCTTCAATACTAAAATGTTGATGGTCATCATAAATACTTGCAGAGATAGCAATAATAATAATATCTTTAAAATGGGTTAATTGCCGCACTTCACGCGCTAAACTAAAACCATCTAAAACAGGCATGACTAAATCAGTTAAAATAACTTCAGGATGCACACTTTCCAATAAATTTAAAGCTTCTTGTCCATTTTGCGCTTCTACTAATTGAAAACCCAAAGGTTGCAATAAATTGACTAAAACCGCCCGATTTTCCCAATGGTCATCTACGACTAAAACAACAGGATGTCGTTGTTTAATTTTCTTAATTAAAGGATGTTCAAGTTGAGCCGCTAAGGGTTTTTCACTTAAAGGTAAAGGCAAAATCACAGTAAAATGACTGCCTTTTTGCAAAGTGCTTTCTACCCGTAATTCACCATTCATTAAATTAACTAAACGCCGACTAATTGATAGACCTAAACCCGTTCCTTCCGCTTTATTTTGAATATCGCTGAGCTGTTGAAAAGGATGAAAAATCTTTTCTAAATCTGCTTCTCCAATTCCAATACCTGTATCTAAAATATCAAATTGAAAATAAGGCGCGTGATATGCCACATAAAAAGTAACGCCGCCATGCGGTGTAAATTTAATGGCGTTGCTTAATAAATTCATTAAAATTTGGCGTAATCTTTTCTCATCGCCAATAACAACAGAAGGCAATACTGTTTGCAATTCAGAGTTAAAAGCAATTCCTTTTTGTTTTGCCCGTTCTTTAAAAAAAGAAATGACGTAATCTAAAAAATTAGTTAAATTAATATCCGATGGATATAACTCAATTCTATCAGTTTCTAATTTGGAAAAATCCAAAACATCATTAATTAAGGTCAATAAATATTCGCCACAACGATGAATTGTTTTAATGCTATCTTGCACATCGGGCAATAAATCTTTATATCGTCCTAAAATTTGAGCATAACCTAAAATTCCATTTAAAGGTGTTCTTAATTCATGGCTAATATTGGCTAAAAAACGGCTTTTTGCATAACTGGCAGCTTCAGCTTGCTCTTTTGCTTTTAATAAATCATGTTCTATTTTTTGCCGTTGTATGATTTGTAATTGCAATTGCTCTAAAGCAACTTTTTGCTTTTCAATTTCTTGTGTCAATAAAGAAAATTGCTTAAATTCTTGATGATTCTCAAGATAGCGAATTAACACTAAAGGTGGCTGATTATCACTACTTGCTTGTAATAACGACCCCTCACACACCCGTTTAACCCCATCTTTAAAAATTAAAGTTAATGGTAATAAATTAGAGCTGCGACAAATGCGTTTTAAATTATTGCTAAACTCATCAGGGTTTTCTATCAGTTCTTTAAACGAACTCGCCGTTTCTATTTCTACGAACAAAAGATTTGCTTTAGGATTTTTTTCTATTATTTCCCCTGTTCTGCCATTTAGAAGCCATAAAGCATCACTCACATGGCGTGTGATTTGTTTAAAACCGCTTAAAATAATTTGATGAGAATTTAGCATAATTAACACGAATCAAAAGAGCTATACTTGGAAATATTCATTACCTTCAACATTTTGTGCTGCTGCATGTGTCAAATAAACCACTACTCGACATTGAGGATGCCCTTGTGCAATGGTTTGTTCTAAAGCAACTTTAGCATATCCTAGATTATCTGCACTAATTAAGCCAAAAACATTGGAGGTCATCATGCACAAAGAAGTACGCGAAACCACTTTATCACCAAATGGGCAACGAGTATTACCAAATACTAATTTTTCATCATCTTCACTTATTAAAAAAAACTCACCCTGAATTCGCTTTTTTAAATCCACTAACACTTGAGCAACTTGTTCGCGTGTCAATTTATCCACATTTAAAGCAGCACAATATTGTTGATTAATCCAATCGCCCATATTCTGTCCTACAACACTAATAAACCCTTTAGCTTGGTCTAAACCGACAACGCCCTCTAACACGCCTGATAATTCACGCACTAAAACCCGTAAGAAAATATCTCTTTCTAAAGGTAAATCTAAATTCTGAATTTCGGTATTCATCATTTTTCTCAAAAAAGTAAAATAAAGGAAATGAATTTGAATATAAAAGAAAATGGCTATAACTGAGTTAATCAGTTTGGTTTAAATAGAAAAAAGGCTATTAAGCGCAATTTTATTTACATTTAAAATAATAGCGACATTTTTAAATTTTATTAATTTAATTTTAATCAGCGCGGCAATTTTCTATAGAAATGGGTAAACATTTACTTGTTATCAAGGTTTAAATGAAGTAATAAAAATTGATTTTTTGTAATTTTATTATGTAAAAAGGGATAATCTTATTTCAAGATTTAAGAATTCCCCCAGTTTTTCTTAACTTTTTTCAAAACAGTTTACGATATAGTTTAATCATTAAAAAAGACAAATTGTTTAAAAATATACTGATATTGTTTAATAATATTCAAAAAAAATATTAAACAATAGGTTAACAAAAACAAATAATTAATACTATTTTCTGATTATATTAAAGCTTTTTAATAACTTAATTTTCAAAATTTAAGAGGTTTTTATGAGATTTTTAATTATTAAAACAGGTAGCACTTATCCCGAAATCGCTAATATTCGCGGTGATTTTGAACATTGGATTAGCGCGCCGCTTCCATTGACAATGCAACAACATGTTCAAATTATTCATGCTTTTGAAGGTGAAATGTTGCCGCCGCCTGAAACGGTGGACGGCATTATTATTACAGGTTCAGGTGCGATGGTTTCTGACCGTGAGGCATGGAGTGAAGGGATTGCTGAATGGTTACGGCAAAGTTTGCCCTATGCCATTCCCATGTTAGGTATTTGTTATGGACATCAATTAATTGCCCATGCTTTGGGGGGAACAGTAGATTATAATCCGCATGGTTATGAAGTAGGTTCTATTCGGGTTAATTTGACTGAAAATGCGAAAGATGATGCCTTATTTGCGCAATTACCTGCTGAATTGCCGACTTTTGCGATTCATTTGCAAGCCGCTTTAAATTTGCCCGCTCACGCAGTCTGTTTAGCAAAAAATGCAAAAACAGATTACCAAGCTTACCGAATCAATCATCATATTTGGGGCGTGCAATTTCACCCTGAGTTTGATGCCGATATTATGTTACGTTATTTAGAGATGCGAGAAGAGATTGTATTAGCTCAAGGCTTTGATATACAAGATTTAAGAGCACAGATTCACAACGCCGCTCGTCCCAATAATTGCTATGGTAAGCAATTGTTAAACCGTTTTGGTGAAATTGTACAAACTAATTATCTTATGAAAAATGCGCTTAATGAGTCTTAAATTTTGTCATAAAAAGAATTATGTGTAAGCATATTATGCTTATAGTTTTTCTTTTAAAATAAAAGAACTTAGTTATCTTTTAGCTTTACGCATTGGGATTGACTATTAATTTTATTTATTGCAATATAAATGAATAGAATAAAGACAATTAATAGTTAATTAACTAATGATATAACGAAAGGTCAGCGAAGTTATAAAAATTTCGTCTAATTGAAGGCTGTCAACTCTGTTAATCTCAAGCCGTTTTATTTACCCTCGGCTTAAAGAAACCTTATGTTGACAGAAATTACCCAAAAAAATCTTAATGAATTACTTAAAACCGCTCAACGCGATGAATTAATCTGGGTGAGTGGTTTTTTAAGCGGCTTAACTGCCCGTGATTCACTTTCTGCGCCTGCCAATTTATCTGCATTCTCTGGCACAGCAGCAGCTCCCGCCCTTGCTCCCACATTGGCATTAAGCCAATGCAGCATTGTCTTTGGCACAGAAACAGGCAACGCCAAACGTGTTGCAACTGAACTCAGTACCCAACTGAAAAAACACGGAACACAAGTTAAACTCAAAGGCTTAGACCAATATCGTTTAACTGACTTAGCCAAAGAAAGCCATTTAATCGTTGTTATCAGCACCCAAGGCGAAGGCGAACCGCCCGCCGCTGCGCGTAAATTTTACGATTATCTCTATCAAACACCTGATTTAAATTTAAGCAAATTACAGTTTGCCGTCATTGGTTTAGGTGATTCTGCATATCCGCTATTTTGCAAAGCCAGCGAAGACGTGGACGCACAATTAGCGGCACTCGGCGCGCAACGTTCCTTCCCTTTGCGCAAATGTGATACCGATTTTGATGCTGAAGTGCAGAGCTGGTTGGCTGAATTTACTCAAGCAGTGGTTTATAGCAACAGCGCGCCCGCTGCTTTACCCGCAGGACAAACCACTGCAAAAACAGGGAAAAAGAGTTATACAGGCACGATTTTAACCAATCTCAATTTAAATGATAGAGACTCTAACAAAGAGACTTATCATATTGAAATTGAATCAGAAGATGAAATCGTTTATCAAGCAGGCGATGCTTTAGGTTTAGTTCCGCATAATTCCGCAGAAATTGTCGACGCATTATTGGCTAAACTTGGCTTAAATGCTGATGATGCCATTGATTACAAAGGCACAAATTACAAGGCAAAACAATTATTCACGGAAAAATTAAACGTGCAATATTTGCCCGAGCGCGTGATTCAAGCCTATGCCCGTATCACTGCGCAAACAATACCCGCTGAACGCCTTGATTTATTAGAATTATTAAGCCGTTATCCGACAGATTTCGCCAGCAAACGCGCTGAAATTATTGCCAATTTAGAAGCAATTCCGCCCCGTCTTTACTCGATTTCTTCCTCACCGCTCGCGCATGGTGGCAATGAAGTCCATTTAACCGTGAGTCGTCATCAATTTAAAGTACCGACTGAAAACGGTGAAAAAATTGAAAAATATGGCTTTTGCTCGAATTATTTAGCCCAATTACCCGAAGGGGCAAATTTAAGTTTTTATATTCAAGCAAATCATCAGTTTAAACTGCCAACGCCTGAAACTGACATCATCATGATAGGACCCGGTACAGGCATTGCGCCCTTCCGTTCTTTCTTATTTGAACGTGAAGCACGCGGTGATTCTGGACGCAATTGGTTATTCTTTGGTGAACAACATTTTACCTCTGATTTCTTATATCAAACCGAATTGCAAACTTTATTAGAAACAGGGGTTTTAACCCGTTTAAATACCGCTTTCTCGCGTGACCAAGCGCAAAAAATTTATGTACAACATAAATTGTTACAACAAGCTGAGGAAGTTTTTAATTGGTTAGAAGCTGGCGCAGTTTTATACATTTGCGGAGCTAAAGACCCGATGAGTGTTGACGTAGAAAATGCGTTAATTCAAATCATTGCCGAACGTTCCAAACGTTCACCAGAACAAGCACAGGCTTATTTAGATAACTTGCACGAACAAGGGCGTTATCACAAAGACGTATATTAAGCCTGAAAAATGCTACTTTTGTTGTTTACCTACTGAATTAAATACGCATTATGTCAAAGACTCCTCAAGAATCCGCTGTTGAAAAAATTAAAAAAACCAGTCGTGGCTTGCGTGGCACGATTGTCGAAAGTCTCGCCGATGAGCACACAGGTGCAATCCGCGAAGATGACCAAAATCTGATTAAATTCCATGGGATGTATATCCAAGACGACCGCGACCGCCGCGAAGAACGCGCCGCGAAAAAATTGGAACGTTTATATTCTTTTATGATACGTCTGCGTTTAGCGGGCGGTTTTCTCACGGCTGAACAATGGGAAGGCTTGCACCACATCGCGGGCGAGTATTCCACAGGGATTATTAAGATTACCACGCGGCAAACCGTGCAATTGCATGGCATTGTAAAATCACATATTAAGCCGACTTTACAAGCCTTCGACAAATACAAATTAGATTCCATTTGTACTTGTGGCGACGTGAACCGTAACGTAACCGCAACCGCGCATCCGCAAGTGTCGCCGATTCATGGCGAAGTTTTCCAATTAGCCAATGATATTAGTACCTTATTATTGCCTAAAACACGCGCTTATTATGAAATTTGGCTGGATGAAGCCCCGCTGACGACGATTGAGCCAGAGCCTGACCCGTTATATGAAAATCGCTATTTACCGCGTAAATTCAAAATTGGCATTGCGATTCCACCTTCTAACGATGTTGATGTCTATACCAATGATATTGCACTGGTTGCAGTGGTGGAAAAAGGCAAAATTAAAGGCTTCAATCTCGCCGTTGGGGGCGGAATGGGCACAACGCACGGCAACGCAGAAACGTATCCACGTTTGGCGACAACCATCGGTTATGTGCCTTATAAAGCCTTAAAAAATCCTTTGCAAAATGCAGAAATTCCTGATGTTTTAGAAAACAATCCATTATTACGCGCAGTTTACGAAGTCTTAACCGTACAGCGCGATTTCGGCAATCGGGTTGACCGCAAATTATCACGTTGTAAATACACCGTGGATAAATTAGGGGTTGAGGGTTTTAAAGCGGAATTAGAAAAACGCATCGGTTTTAAATTAGAACCTGCAAAACCTGTGAATTTAACCCATCGTACAGATGACTATGGCTGGCATCAAAATCATGAAGGGCTTTGGTATTACACGGCTTTTGTAGAAAATGGGCGGGTGTTAGATGATGAAAATATCCAGTTCAAAACTGCATTTTTAACTATTGCCCAAGCGCGCAAGGCGAATTTCCGTTTTAGCTGTAATCAGAATCTGATTCTCAGCGATATTAAAAGCGAAGATAAAGCGTGGGTTGAATCGATTTTAGCAAAACATGGCATCAGCCAATTAACAGAAAATGCCTCTGTTGTGCGTAAATCTGCGATTGCTTGCGTTTCTTTCAATACTTGTCCTTTAGCCTTGGCAGAAGGTCAGCGTTATTTGCCTGACTTAATTACTAAAATTGAACCCATTTTAGTGAAACACAAGTTGCAGAAAGATGATATTTCTATTCGTATGACAGGCTGCCCCAATGGTTGCGCCCGTCCTTATGCGGCAGAAATTGGCTTTGTAGGCACGCATTATGGGCGTTATAACATGATGTTAGGCGCGAAACCTGATGGCACTCGTTTAAACCGTTTGTACAAAGAAAGTTTGAACGAAACGGAAATTTTAGGCGAATTAGATAATTTATTCGGTCAGTACGCAAAACAGCGGAAAGCTAAGGAAAGTTTCGGCGATTTTGT
>CAZKST010000130.1:0-8833 GCA_964555395.1 uncultured Thiotrichaceae bacterium
TGTCCGTGAATTGTGCGGGCTAAATCTTCGCTGCTCGCTTTGAATTCCATCGCTAACACGGCTTCAGCTAATAATTCAGACGCAGAAATACCGAAAATATGCACGCCTAATAATTCATCTGTTTTTGCATCAGCAAACATGCGAATCATGCCTGAAGTGTCGCCGTGTGCCATTGCGCGACCGCTGGCTGCGAAGGGGAATTGACCCACTTTGTATTCGATACCTAATTTTTTCAACTCTTCTTCGCCTTTACCCACCCATGCCACTTCTGGGAAGGTGTAAATCACCCAAGGCATAATGTCGTAGTGCATTTCAGTTTTTTGACCTGCCAAACGTTCTGCAACCATCACACCTTCTTCAGAGCCTTTATGCGCTAACATAGGGCCGCCGATAACGTCGCCAATCGCGTAAATGCCTGAAACGTGGGTTTGACGGTGTTCGTCAACTTTGATAAAGCCGCGCTCGTCGATTTGAATGCCAACCGCTTCTGCATTTAAACCTGCTGTGAAGGGTTTGCGACCCACAGCAACAATTAATTTATCTACAACAATAGTATGGTCGCCACTAGCATCAGTATAGTTTACAGTCACTTCGTTGTTTGCAACGCTGGAACTGGTGACTTTCGCGCCAACTTTGATAGTTAAACCTTGTTTGGTGAATTCTTTTAAAGCAGCGGCGGCAATTTTGCGGTCAACAACAGATAAGAAATCAGGTAAAGCTTCTAATACAGTCACTTCACTGCCTAAACGTGACCAAACACTGCCTAATTCTAAACCAATAGCACCTGCGCCGATAACGCCTAAACGTTTAGGCACTGCGTTGATGTCTAATGCGCCCGTAGAATCTAAAATGAATTGTTGGTCAACGGCGGCGACAGGAATGGAAACAGGAACAGAGCCTGTTGCGAGAATAATATTGTCTGCGCTGATAACTTGTTTGCTACCATCAGCAGCAGTGACTTCAACTTGTTTATTGGGTAATAAAGAAGCTGCGCCTTCAATGCGGGTGATTTTATTTTTACGGAATAAGCCATCAATCCCCCCAGTTAATTTCTTTACGATGTCATTTTTGCGTTGAATCATTGAGGGGACATCAATGCTTAAGCCTTCTACTTGAATTCCGTGCATTTTTGCATGTTTTTGCATGTCATAATAATGGTGAGAAGAATCCAATAATGCTTTAGAAGGAATACAGCCGACGTTTAAACATGTGCCGCCCAGTGCATTTTTGCCTTCAGGATTAATCCATTTTTCAACGCAGGCGGTTTTCATTCCAAGTTGTGCACAACGAATGGCGGCAACATAACCAGCAGGGCCTGCACCAATAACGATGACATTGTAATCAGCCATGAGAGATTTTCCTTTAGTGTGTAGTGGGGCGTGATTTTATAAATTTAAAATGCTTTTAAAATTAAGCAAATATCTTTAGTTTTGAAGAAGACTAGCGAGTCTTAAAATAAGAATGTCATTATAAAAAAACCCTAAAATGTTAGCAAGCTAACATTTTAATTTTTAGTTATTTGCATTGAGTTCACAAAACTTTGCAAAGTATAGCATTGTAGTGTGATTTTTGATGAGAGAGTGCAATTAAATTCTGTTGATATTTAAAAGAATTTAAATCTTTCTTTAAAAGCGTGGTTAAGTTGCTTTAATTGATATTTTCAGGAGTTGAGTTTGGTAAAGAGAAATAGAAATGACTGCCTTGTCCCTCTTCACTTTCTACACCCGCCTCGCCATTTAGACGTTCTACAATTTGTCGAATAATAGAAAGTCCTAAGCCAGTTCCTTTCTCAGATTGAGAAAAACGAATAAAGGGATTAAATAAACTAATTTGGGCTTCTTTAGATAAACCTTGTCCATTATCGTGTACCCAAAACCGCACTTTTTCTTCTAAAATTTCAGCACTAATTTTAACTTTTGGGGGATGTCCACCATATTTAAGCGCATTGGTTAAATAGTTCATCCAGATTTCTGTTACCCATGGTGCATAGCCGTAGCTACACGGTAAATTTTCTTGTACTTCAATGACAGCTTGTTTCTTTTCTATTTCATAACGTAAACGATTTTTTAATATATCGTTAATAATATCATTCATATTTAAAGCTTGAATTTCAATATTTTTTTGTTGTGACAAGCCTGCTAGCAATAGTAACGCATTAATAATACCATTCATATCCCAACAAACTCTTAACACCCATTCTATTTTTTTCTTAATAGGCGGATGATTGCTACTTTCTTCGGCCGTTAAATCTAAAACATTAATAATAGAACTTAATGGACTTTTTAAATTGTGTGAAACCGTGCGCGCAAATAATTCTAGTTCATGATTGCTTTTTTGCAGGTTTTCACTTTGTTCTTGTAATGCTTTTTGTAGGCGATAAATTTTTAAATGGGTTTCTACGCGCGCTAACACTTCTTCTACTTGAAAAGGTTTAGTAATGTAATCTGCTGCCCCTACTTCAAATCCGCGTAATTTATCTTCAACATTATGCAAAGCCGTCATTAAAATAATCGGAATATGTGAAGTATTTGGATTTTCCTTTAAATGTTGACATGCAATAAAACCATTCATTTCTGGCATCATTAAATCCATTAAAATAATATCTGGCAAAATGCGCTCAGTGCGTTGAATAGCTTCTCGTCCATTACGCGCCACTAAAACTTTGTAATTTTCCTGACTTAAAATATTCATTAATAAAACTACATTGTCTGGCATGTCATCGACAACAAGGACAATTCCTTTGTATTGTTCTTCATCTGACGGAAATAGTTGCTCTTTAGACATTTTAGGAACGCCATGAATTGATATTGTTAATGGTTTTATTGATATTGTTATTATCGGCTAAATCAATAGTAAGGATTAAAAGAAAATTTTTAATGTCTCTTTAAGAAACTTAAATTATATCTCACTTTAGAATGAATGAAATTAATTTGATTAAAAAATTTTGGGTCTTTTTTTTAATTGTAAGCTTTGCTACAAAATAAAAACAGATAAAATCTTTATTTTTCATATAAATATCTATTTGGTATAAGCATTGCATTTGGTCGTATCAATAATCGTTGGTGTTGTTCATACCGTAGTGTGGTTATCCTTAAAACTTTAGACGAGAGCTTACTTTATGGCTGAAATTCTCAAACGTAATAAGGCCTTATCGGTTAGTCCTTTAAAAACCAGTCAACCTGCGGGAGCTTCGCTGGCATTTTTAGGCTTACAAAAAGCCGTTCCAATGATGCACGGTTCACAAGGATGTACCGCATTTGCCAAAGTCTTTTTCGTTCGCCATTTCCGTGAGCCAATTCCTTTGCAAACCACTGCAATGGACCAAGTCAGCAGTATTATGGGCGCAGATGATAATGTGATTGAAGGCATTAAAACCATTGCTGAAAAATCTAAACCCGCTGTGATTGGGGTTGTTACCACAGGTTTATCTGAGGTACAAGGCACAGATATTAAACGGGTTGTTAAGTTATTTCATGAAAAATATCCCGAACTCAATGTAAAAGTTGTTCCTGTCAATACGCCTGATTTTGTGGGTTGTTTAGAAACAGGTTTTAGTTTAGCCGTGCAGGCGATGGTTGAAACCTTAGTCCCCAAATGTACGCCTGAAACGGTGAAAGTGGGTCAACGTCCACGTCAAGTGAATGTGTTAGTTAGCTCAATGTTAACCCCCGGTGATTTGGAAGTCTTAAAAGAAACGATTGAAAGTTTTGGTTTACGTCCTGTTTTAATTCCAGATATTGGCGATTCTTTAGATGGACACACAACCGAGCAAGAATATACGCCGCTCACTTTAGGCGGTACGGCGGTTTCCGAATTTGAAACTTTAGGCATGGCGAGCGCGACATTAGTGGTTGGGCATTCTATGTATAAAGCCGCTGATATGTTACGCGAGCGTACACACGTCCCCGATTATCGTTTTGCCAGTTTGATGGGGATTCATCCTTTTGACGAATTGTTAGTAACCTTACAAAAAATTTCTGGGGTGGCTGTGCCTGAGAAATTTGAGCGTCAACGGGCGCAATTGCAAGATGCCATGTTAGACACGCACTTTATGTTAGGACAAGCGCGGGTCGCCATCGCCGCTGACCCTGACGAGTTGTATAGTTTTGGACAATTTTTAGTCAGTGTGGGTGCTGAAGTCGTTGCGGCGGTTGTTGCAAGCAACGTGAATACAGGTGTGTTGGAAAAAGTACCGACTGATAAAGTGAAAATCGGCGATTTAGAAGATTTAGAACAAACCGCACGCGCCAATAAAGCCCAATTAGTGATTGGCAATTCACACGCGGCGGATATGGCAGAACGGTTAAATGTGCCAATTTTGCGGGCAAGTTTTCCACAATACGACTGGGTAGGCGGCTATCAACGCACTTGGATTGGGTATCGGGGAGCGCGGCAAGCCTTGTTTGATTTGGCTAATTTAATTTTACAAGCGCATCATGATATTGCGCCTTATCATTCTATCTTTTCTCAAAAACATGACACCGTTTCCGAACTTGATCACCTCGGACAGGATTCAGAGGGAGAATTAGACCATGCCTCTACAACGTCATTTACGGATAGTTTCTTGCGGCACTGAGGAACCCACCATGGAAAACGCTTTAAAAATCGCTTTTGCAAGTAGTGATTCGAAAACCGTCAATCAGCATTTTGGTTCAGCAAAAGCATTCGTGATTTATTTAGTAGATACTGACAACGCACAATTACAAAGCGTTGCTCAATTTGAAGAATTTGCTCAAGATGGCAATGAAGACAAATTAACTGAAAAATTTAAATTATTAGAAGGGTGTGCTGCTGTCTATTGTCAAGCAGTGGGTGGCTCCGCGATTAAGCAATTAATGGCGTATGGCATTCAACCTGTGAAAGTCAGTGAAGGGGCAGACATTAAAGAATTAATTGAAGCCTTACAAGAAGAATTAAAGAGCAATCCAACCGCATGGGTTGCTAAAGCCGTACAGAAGAAACAGCAAAAATCTGCTGACCGTTTTGACTCTATGGAAGCAGAAGGCTGGGCAGAATAACTGCCTTTATGTTACGAAAAAATATAGTTTTTTTCTTATTTTGATTTATCACTGGGGAATAATTCGTTATGTTGACTAAATTAGAAGTGAATTCTCAAGGGGCTTCTATCGCTGATAGTGATCCATTATTAGACAGTGCTTTTGCTAAAGAAATGTTGCGGCAAATGAAAGCACTTGATACCTATGATATGTATGAAAAGTGGACACCTGCACGGATTTTAGCTCCTTTTGTGTTGACTAAAGAACAACGGATGCAAATCCCCGTGATTGGCGATCCTGATGACGTGACCATGTCCCGCATCAAAGCTTATTACAACGCAATTTCTGCTTTAATTGAGCAAAAAACAGGTTTAATGGCAGTGCCAATGATTAATTTAACCCACGAAGGTTTTGGGCGCGCCGTGATTACCGTCGGCAAATTAATTGTGATGGACAAAACTTTACGCGACGTTCACCGCTTCAGCTTCAAAAGCTTGACTGAAATGCACGATGAAGCGCAAAAATTAGTGGATAAAGCAGCTGAATTGATGACGAAATACAGCGAAGTTGCTGGTTTATAATAGAAAGCTGAAGGAAATTGCAATGAGTGAAGATATTAATGAATTAAAAAAAGAAGTCGCTACCAAAAAACGGATTGCGAGCGAATGGGCTTCTAAATTACACGATTTAGTAGAAGACCGTTTACCTGCGGGTTATGAAGAAATCCCAGAGATTGCACAGCAAACTTATGATGCGTGCAAAGCATGGGCAGATGCAAATAAAGCTTATCAAACTGCTCAAAAATCCTAAGGTTGTGAATTAAGTAAGCTGTCTTAGAGGAATGCAACATAAAGCATTCCCCATTTAAAAATCCAAGTGAGTTTCTTAAATAGTTGTGTGAGGTAAAAACTATGTCTAACATTACAGGCGTAACGCGGGGCGGTACAGTTTGGGAACCGCGCTTTGTTGTTGATTTAAACCAAAAAACCTGTATCGGTTGTGGTCGTTGCTATAAAGTTTGTCCACGCGAAGTCTTTGAATTAGTAGAGCGAGATGAAGCGTTAGGCGGTGACGATGATGATGATATGGAAGATGATGACAACATGATGGTGATGGCAATTTCTAATGCTTTAGATTGCATCGGTTGTCAAGCCTGTTATAAAGTTTGTCCTAAAAATTGCCACAGTCACTCCCCCATGCCTGCTGCATAACTTGGATTTGAAATTATGAATGAGGTAGAACCTACGTTAGAACGCCGTATTGCACAAGTCAGAATGTTAGGTGAAGTGATTTGTAGCGCGATGGAAAGTGAATTATTGACTATGGGATTTGCAGATACTGAGGCACTGATTGGTAAATTTGCAACTGCTCATTTTGAATTAAGTCGCGACCCTTTTGATGGACAAGAAAGTTTAAAAGGGTATTGGCGTAATCCTAGAGGGCAAACCGTAGGTTCTATCTTATTTTATCCTGATGGGGCATTTTATGCGGAGTATGATATAGTACAACCTCATCCGCATAAAAAACAATGGTTTGTAGAAGCAATGACTGCGTGGGGACGCGGTGACCAAGTAAAAACTGAAGCCCGTTTATTACCTTCTTTAGAATAAATTGCTTACACAAACTATGCTGTTAAATCCGCGTCAAATCTACGAAATTTTGCCCCGTTATGCCACACAACACAGCATCACTGATGTTTGTATTGGGCTGACATGGAGTTATTGTGCAACGGATTCAAGCATTGGTTTAGCAATGAGTCCTATGCAGCAAACTCGTGTTTTGCCATGGTCGGGGACACTGCGCGGACAAACGGTTGCGCAATTCGTCAATCGCTGGCTCATGTCTTGGCAAGCGCATGAAGCAACGCTGGCACAAGCGGCAATCAATGCAGTTATCAATCACGCTGATAATCCTTTGTTACAGCAAGCCGTTCCTTTAGTTAATCCCCAATATCCCAATTTAGCGGTTTTTGAGCATTTTTTACCCCAATTACAAGGTAAAAAAGTCGTTGTGATTGGACGCTATCCGAATTTAGAACATTACAATTCTATTTGTGAATTAACGGTACTAGAACGCCAACCGAGCACAGGCGATTTGCCTGATACTGCTTGCGAGTATGTATTGCCACAGGCGGATTGGGTATTTTTAACTGCCACCTCTTTACCGAATAAAACATTTCCCCGCCTTGTTGAATTATCACAATCTGCAACGGTTGTACTCATGGGTGCGACTTTGCCTTGGATAAGCGAATTTAAGCAAATGGGCATTCATTATTTAGCGGGTGTCAGTGTACAAAATAGCGATTTGCTAAAACAAACCGTAGCAGAAGGCGGCGGCACGCGCATTTTTGAGCAAGCTGTACAATATCGTGTGTTAGATTTATCTGCCATTTAAGTTTTAAGTGTGCGACAGCTTTCACTGTTGCAAAAAATTTTAAAAAATTAAACTAAAAATCAAATAATTACCCAAAAAAGCAATAACTAAAACTATTGCACTCCTCTGCGTAACTTCTCGCTAAAATAAATTATTTAATCAAACCTATGCAAATTTGATAAGGAAATAGCATGGATTTTCCAAATGTCCGCGTCATTATGTATCACAAACAAAGTACCAGCGCGCGCACTTTGTTTTTAAAACTGAATAACACCGTTTGCGCTTTTGACGGTTTACCCACCTTATCGCAACTGTTAGAACCCGAAGAAGTGCCAAGTTCCACAGTAGAATTACATCCTGCAATGGTAATTCGTGAGGCAGAGCAAAGACTTGGAATGCCTACAGGCTGTTTAGAAGTAGAAGGCGAATTTCGCCATTATGTCGACACGCCCGATTTTCCTATCATGATTTTACTCGCCCGTTTTACCATGATTGACCCACCGCGTGCACTGGTTGAGCCTCACAACGGCAAATTTATTGCGCTGACAGAAGCGCGTGGATTAAGCCGCCCCGAATTAGAATTGCTTCGTATTGCTTATAGCATTATTATGGAAGGTTAATTCATTTTTATCTCTTCCACGATAGCCACTTTATGCGCATTATTACTGCTAATGTTAATGGAATTCGAGCGGCAGCTAAAAAAGGTTTTTTTCAATGGCTTGCCGAGCAAAAAGCGGATTTCATCTGTTTACAAGAAATCCGCGCTGATTTATCACAATTAGACGACCCCATTTATTTTCCAACGGGTTATCACTGCTATTACAATCCCGCTAAGAAAAAAGGGTATAGTGGAGTCGCGCTATTTACCAAATATAAACCGCAATTAGCCTTAACTCACATTTTGCCGACGTTATCGCCGTTGCCGCTCGCCTACGATACGCTAGAAAGTTTAAGTGATGAAGGGCGTTATATAGAATTGCAGTTTGAAAAACTGAATATTATTTCGCTATATTTGCCTTCGGGCACATCGGGCGACCATCGGCAAGCCTTGAAATATCAATGGATGGATGTGCTATATGCACACATGCAACAGTTTCAAAAACAAGCAAAACCGACGATTGTATGCGGCGATTGGAATATTGCACATAAAGCGATTGATTTAAAAAATTGGAAAGCGAATCAAGACCATTCGGGTTTTTTACCTGAAGAGCGGGCATGGATGGAAAAAATGCTGACTAAAGGCGGTTTTATTGATGCGTTTAGACAGGTCAATCAAGAAGCGGAACAATATACTTGGTGGTCAAATCGCGGCAAAGCGTTTGCGAATAATGTCGGTTGGCGGATTGATTACCATATCACTACCGCGCATTTAGCAGGAAAAGTGCAGCGAGCAGAAATTTATAAACAACAACGCTTTTCAGACCACGCACCCCTTATCATTGATTATCAATGGGATTTATAAT
>CAZKST010000131.1:0-1967 GCA_964555395.1 uncultured Thiotrichaceae bacterium
GCTTCAAGAGTTAAATTAGGACTATACATGGGGTCAGCTGCCCAATGTGCTGCCCAACGTTGCCGCATATAATCCTTTTCTTGCTCATAACGGGCGGCTTTTTCAGGCGTATCTTCATAACCCCGAGTCGCCGATTCATGATGATACAACTCAGCATACGGAGTCCATACCACTCGTAAGCCTAACTCATTCATTTTAAGCGATAAATCTACATCATTCATTGCCACTTTTAAATGTTCAGCATCTAAACCGCCCGCTTGCATGAATACCGCTTTACGCATTACAAGGCAAGCCGCTGTTACGGCTGAAAAATTCTGAATTAATGCCGCCCGCCCCATATAGCCGACATGTCCTTTAGGAAAAGCTTTATGCGCATGTCCCGCCGCGCCCGCGATACCGACAACTACGCCGCCATGCTGCAAAGTATTGTCTGGATACCACAAACGTGCGCCGACGATACCCACCTCAGGGCGTAAAGCGTGGCTGACCATTTCAGACAGCCAGTCTTCATTAATCACCTCAATATCGTTGTTTAATAAACCAATTAATTCACCTTTTGCATGTTGTGCGGCGAAATTATTCATATCGGCATAATTAAACGCATAAGGATAATCAATAATCCGTGCTTTATTCTGTTGCTCTAATTGCTGCATGTAATCTAAAGTTTCTTTATCATCACTTTGATTATTGACAATTAAAATTTCAAAAGGACGGTAATCCGTTTTCTCCCAAATACTTTCTATACATTGCTTAAGCAATTTAAAACCATTGCGGGTAGGAATAATTAAACTCACTAAAGGTTTAACATAAGGCAATTCATAACGTACCCGAAGCGTACCGCGAATTTCTGGATTTTCGGTGACTTCTGCTTTAACTTTCTTACGTTGTAAGAATTCACTAATGGCTTTAATCGCGGCTAATAAAGCATACGGTTTTTCATCGGGGGCAGTGGCTGTACTCCCCGTAATCGCTCGCCAATGATATAAAATGCGCGGAATATGGCGAATTTCTGAAGGATGGAGTTGCTCAGTAAAACGCAAAGCTAAATCATAATCTTGCGCGCCTTCAAATCCTTCACGCAATCCTCCCAGTTGTTTAAGCAACTGTGCTTCATACACCGCTAAATGGGTAATTAAATTGTGTGATAAAAATAAATCTGGATTCCAATCTGATTTGAAATACGGGTCAAAGCGTTTATTGTTTTCATCAATTTTATCTTCATCGGAATACCATAATTTGCATTGCGGATAATTTAAAATATCTTCTACCATCCAGAATAAAGCATGTGGCATTAATTCATCATCATGGTCTAAGAATGCAATGTATTCCCCTGTCGCTAATTCTAACGCTGAATTTGAAGCCGCAGAAATATGTCCATTTTTTTCACGGAAAACGATTTTAATCCGTTTATCTTTATTCGCATATTCTTCTAAAATTTGTTTAACATGCGGTTTCTTAGAAGCATCATCAGCAATACATAATTCCCAATTTGAATAAACTTGAACTAAAACAGAATCAATGGCTGCTTTTAACCAACGTGCCTCAGTATTATAAGTCGGCATAATAATAGAAATTAGGGGTTTCTTTTGCCATGTTTCTATGATTGCCTGCATTTTTTGCCGCTGTTTTTCATCAAAAGTATCATAATTTTGCACCCATGCAGCATAATCCCGCGCCCCTACTTTGGTTAAATGTGAAGGTGCATTATTTTTCTCTGTTATTGTATTCACAGGAATACGCGAATATTGAGAAAAATCACGCATGATTTCTTCAATATGATGTTGTGCTGTGCGAGTTTGTTGCTTAAAAGTCAGCCATAAAATTAAGCGCGTTGCATAACTGCCCAATTTCCAAGAAATAGAATTAAAAGTTGCTTGAATATCCGCATATAAAGCTTGAACCGTGTGTTCTAATTTGCGTGTTTTTTCTTCATACGCATATTTTTGTTTCAACAGATTATTCTCTTT
>CAZKST010000131.1:2067-8831 GCA_964555395.1 uncultured Thiotrichaceae bacterium
ATCACGATTTAAGACAATCGCGTGATAATCAGAAAGACGAGATTTATGAATCTCATTTTCCTCATTTAAAGCATTAAAATGAGTCAATAAATTTTGATGAGCATCATGTGCAGCAAGTAACTCATGCGCGCCGTGAGAAAGATAAGGTAATGAAGGTGAATTAAAAATTTCACCTTTCTGAAATTGCTGCGCTAATGTTAATTGCTGCTGATTAATGTAGTGATTTTGTAATTCATCTCTACCTCGTTGTCTAAATAAACTAGGGTCTAAAAAGGCGAGAATTTCTTTATCGGTTGGTAAACGTAAACCTTGAATCTGTTGCTCAATTAATTGTGTATATAATTGATGTGTGGTTGCAATGGGATTTTCAATTAAATCATGATAAGAAACAATTAATTTAGGCGCATTTGTTGTAGCTTGTAAAGAAAGTAAAGTATATTTTTCCCATAAAGCTAAAGCGTAACTTAAAGAAAGATTATCACGTTTTGCTAAAGATTGAGCAATTTGTACGGGATGACGATACACATAAATATACAGCGGAATTTCACAATAAGGTTGCCATAATGGCATTAATAAACATAAACGCGGGTCTTTAAGCAACCATGGACGATTAGCATCCATTTTTAATACTATTTCTTTAATGCGCGCACCAAATAATTCATGAATTTCAGGAGTTAGTTTATCTAATTCAAACTGATGAATATTATCCCATTTAATCCGCAAATGCGTTAAAATTTCCTCATGTAAATTAACAACATCGCGCCGTTCCCAATAGCCTTTTGGATTGTCTGTTGTCGCAGGAAGTTCCATATTTTCAGGAGCGAAATATGCACCCATCATGTTTAATAAACGGGCAACGGCTGAAGTTCCTGAGCGGTGCATTCCTAATACAATCATTTGCATAACAACAAACTCCACTTTTTAAATAATCTGAATTCTAGGCGGGTAAGCAAGCGAATAATCTTCATATTGAATGGTTAAATTCGGATTGTAATAACTATCTTGTTGTAATTCAGCTTGCCAACGCTGTTGCATCGTAGTTAATTCATGACGCAAGCGTAAATACTTAGCAGGGGTATTATCAACTCCACGACTAATTGATTCAAGATGATACAATTGAGCATGAGGAGTCCATACAATTTTATACCCTTGTTTTCTTAACTTTAAACATAAGTCAACATCATTAAAAGCAACTTTTAAATCTTTAGCATCAAAACCTTTTATTTCTTTAAAAACCGCTTTGCGCATCATTAAGCAAGCAGCGGTCACTGCGCTATAATTCTGTGTTAAAAAAGCTTTCCATTGATAACTTTGCGCTTCACGCGGGACATTTTTTAAAGCATGTCCCGCTAATCCTCCTAAACCGAGAATAACGCCTGCATGTTGCAAGGTATCGTTGGCATAATACAATTTTGCACCCACTGCGCCAATTTGCGGGCGTAGTGCATGGCTTAACATTTCTTTTAACCAATCGGCATGAATAATTTTTAAATCATTATTTAAGAAAGCGAGAATTTCACCGCTGGCATGTTCAACTGCTAAATTATTGAGTTCTGAATAATTAAAAGGTTTAGAATGATGAATAATTTTTGCTGAGTTATTTTGCTTTAAATATTCAAAATACTTTAAAATCTCTATTTCATCACTGCCATTGTCAACAATAATAAGTTCTAAATTAGAATAATCCGTTTCTTTTAAAATACCTTCAACCGTTGTTTTAAGCAAATGATAACGATTGCGGGTTGGAATAATAACACTGACTTTAGGTAATTGTGCAGGTAATGGGTGATGAATTCTCGTATGTCCTGCAATCATTTTTTCTACTGTCGCGGCGGATTGCAAGCGTTGAAAATGGGCATTTAAAACTTCAACGCTTGTGACAAACGGATTGTCATCAATATCTGCACGATGATGATAAAGAATATGGGCAATGTGTTGAATTGTTTTTTCGTCAATTGTTTCAATAAAACGTAAGGCTAAATCATAATCTTCAAAATGTGGATAATGTTGTAATCCATTTAAAGTTAAAGCGGTTGCAGTTTTAAAAAAAGTTAAATGTTTTAAATAATGTTGTGCATAGAATAAATCTAAATTCCACTCGGATTTAAAATAAGGTGAATAACGTTGTTCTTGTGTATTCAGTTTATCTTCATCAGTGTAAATTAATTGCGTGTTAGGTTTTTCTATACTACATTGTGCTATTTTAAACAATGCGTGAGCAGGTAATAAATCACCTGCTTGAATAATGCTAAAGAAATCACTTTTATTTTCTTTTAATTGGGTATTTAAAATTTTTTCACGCGGCGCGTTTTGAATGACCCAATGAATACGCTCATCTTTGACTAATTCAAATTCTGTATTTTGAGCAACAATAACCCAGCATTGCCAATGTGGATAATACTGTGCAATTAAAGAATCTAAAGTTTTCTTTAAAAGAACCGCATCCGTTTTTTCAGTAAAAAAACAAAATATGGTTAAATTCGGCGGCGTTTGCCAGTGCTGAATTTGAGCATGAATTTTTGCAATTTGTGCCGCGTTTAAGGTATCAAACTGTTGAATCCATTGCTGATATTCTGTTGTCTCATGCCACGCCATGACGTGCATTTTATGCGTCGTCGTGTGGCGATAATCCGTCAACCATAACTCAAAAGATTGCCATAAACGATTCACATGGTCGCGGGCAGTAACACCTGCTTTTCTGCCTAAAAGCCATAAAATCCAATGGGTTAAACTTTCACCCATTTTCCATGTAGCGGAGTGATAAACATCATTAATATCACGATGCAAAGCTTGCAACCATTGGATTAAACGGGCGGTATGGCGTTGTTGTTGCGCTAATTGTTGTTGCAGCGCGTGATTTTCCTGACGTGCTTGAGCAAGGGCTTGTTTTAAAGCGGCGATTTCATCAGGAGCGTTTGACATACGTTACACATTACAAATGCAAAAATTTATTATATTGAGCAATGACTTCCGCGGGAGTGCCTTCTGCGCGGGTTTCCCCTTGCTCAATCCATACAGCGCGGGTGCATAATTGTTGAATTAAAACCGCATGATGTGATACAAAAACAATCGTTTTGTTAGAAGCGATTTTTTCTCGCATCATTTGCGTTGATTTCGCAAAAAATTCTGCATCACCCACGCCTAACACTTCGTCAATTAACAAAATATCGGGGTCAACTTGGAACGCGACGGCAAAGCCTAAACGGGCAACCATGCCAGAGGAATAAGTCGCAATCGGGCGGTCGATAAATTCGCCTAATTCGGCGAAATCGATAATGCTGGGCAAGCGTTCAAGCACTTCTCGCTTACTTAATCCCATTAACATGCCGCTTAAAATGGCGTTCTCACGTCCACTTAAATAACCGACAAAGCCTAATTGTAAAGAAAGTAAACCTGCTTGATAACCTGCGTTGCTTATCGTTCCTTTATTGGGAAGAATAACACCGGCTAATAATTTTAATAAAGTGCTTTTTCCTACGCCATTACGTCCAATCACGCCTAAAGTTTCGCCGTGATGTAAATCAAAAGAAACATCTTTTAATGCCCAGAAAGGTTCACCAAACACTCCGCGATTGCGTTTGTAATATACGCCGACATTGCGTAAAGAAATAATCGGAGAAGAATTGTTTGAAGTCATTTAAGGCATTACCTTTGGATAAATATATTCAAAACGACGAATTAAAAATGTGCCGAAAGCGATTAAAATAAAAGAAACAAAAGTAATAATTAATAAAGCCGTCCAATCAGGAAATTGTCCATGTAATAAGACTTTGCGAAAGCCTTCAATTAAACTGACCATTGGATTTAAATAATACAAATGTAAATAAGCTGGTGGAATAATTTCAGTGGAAGTAAAAATACCTGAAACAAAGAAAATCGCCATTAATACGTTTTCTACGACAAAACGTAAATCAGGTAAAAAAGGCACAATTGCGGCTAAAATAAAGGTTAAACCTGCGGTAAATAAAATTTGTACAATAAAAAGCACGGGCAATGCTAGATAAGAGGCATTAACGGGCAAACCATACGACCAAAGAAATAATAAAAGTAGCGCGAAAATAAAAATAAATTTGGTTGTATCGGTTAGAATTAAAGTAATTGGAAAAATTACTTTAGGTAAATGTACTTGGCGAATAATATAATTACTGCCTAAAATGGTATCTGCACCATGCGAAAGGCAAGATTTAAACCATTGCCAAATAGTTAAACCAATAAGTAGGAAAGGAACATAATTATCCGTTTTATGTCCGAGTAGAATACCAAACATCATGTACATTACAGTCATGTACATAATCGGTTCAAAAATCCACCAAAGAAAACCTAAATAACTTCTTTCTGTTTCTGCGCGTAAGTCTGCATAATTTTTGTAAAAAATTAATTCAGTATAGCGGGTTATTTTTGCAAAAAATGTTTCTTGTCGCATAATGATTGGGTTAGAAAAAAATAATAAAGTTGCTCAATTTATTTTAAGCAACTTTTCTTTTAGTTTGTGAGGTTACGCTTAATTGTCGCGCCGCCAGCCTGTGCCGTGTGCGCCGTCTTCTAAAATTACGCCATTATCTTTTAATACGTCGCGAATTCTATCGGCTTCTTGCCATTGTTTATTGGCGCGTGCATTTTTGCGCTCGATAATTAATTGCTCAATATCAGCATCAGATAAACCATTGTCTTTTTGTTTACCGCGTAAGAAAGTCTCAGGATTGCTGTCTAAAATGCCTAAAATATCAGCAAGGCGTTTTAATTCTTTAGCATACGCAGTGGCTAATGCTATATTATTTTCTTTAGCTGTGTTGATTTCACGCACTAATTCAAATAATACCGCTAAGGCTTCTGGGGTATTAAAATCATCATTCATGGCTTGCATGAATTTTTGATTAAAATTGTCATTAACCGCAGGGCTTGCAATGCTTAAATCCAAACCTTTTAAAGCGGTATAGAAACGGGTTAAAGCTTGATGCGCTGCATCTAATTGTGCATCACTGTAATTTAAAGGACTGCGATAATGACTGGCTAAAATAAAATAGCGAATGGTTTCTGCTTCATAATTAGCCAAAACTTCGCGCAAAGTAAAGAAGTTGTTTAAAGATTTTGACATCTTTTCTTCATTGACGCGCACAAAACCATTGTGCATCCAATAATTCACATATTTCTCACCTGAAGCCGCTTCAGATTGTGCAATTTCATTTTCATGATGCGGGAATTGTAAATCCATCCCGCCGCCGTGAATATCAAAATGCTGACCTAAACAGCATGAAGACATGGCAGAGCATTCAATGTGCCAACCTGGGCGACCTGCGCCAAAAGGCGATTCCCAGCTAGGCTCGCCCGCTTTTGCAGCTTTCCATAAGACGAAATCTAGCGGGTCTTGTTTAAGAACTTCCACTTCCACCCGTTCCCCTGCGCGGAGTTCTTCAATTTTTTTACCCGATAATTTACCGTAACTTGGAAATTTATTAACGGCGTAATACACATCGCCATTGTCGGCAATATAAGCAAAGCCTTTATCTAACAAGCTTTGAATGAGTGTCAACATGTCTGGAATTGAACGGGTTGCACGCGGCTCAATGTCGGGACGCAACACGCCGAGCGCGTCTGCATCTTCATACATCGCTTGAATAAAACGTTCCGTTAAGGTGTCAATCGATTCATTATTTTCTGCGGCGCGTTTGATAATTTTATCATCAATATCCGTGATATTGCGAACATAGGTCACTTGATAATTCAAAGCGCGCAAATAGCGCACAACCATATCAAACACCACCATCACCCGCGCATGTCCCACATGACAATAATCATAAACTGTCATTCCACACACATACATTTTTACTTGTGGCGGATTAATGGGTTGAAAAGTTTCTTTTTGACGAGTGAGCGTGTTATAAATAGTGAGCATAGTTTTGATTTTTTTAAAAGAATATAAGTAAGAAAATTAAGCAACTTGCCAACGCTGCCGCAATTCAGCGCGATTTAAAGCGAGCCATTGTAGCGCAATTATCGAAGGGGCTGAATGAATTTTTTGTTCACATAACAATTGATAAGCCTGTGTAAAAGGCATGACATGCACTTGAATATCTTCATGTTCATCTTCTTTACCGCAAATTGTCCCAACTTTGCTGGCATCTACGCGGGCGCAAAATACGCGGGCGGTTTCGGTGGTGCCGCCGGGGCTGACGAAAACGTCATAAATGGGTAAAAGCTCTAAAATTTCACAATGGGCTTCTTCTTGTGTTTCGCGATAGGCGACATTTTCAGGCGTTTCGCCGTGTTCAATGATGCCTGCGATAGTTTCTAATAACCACGCTTTTTCAGGTTGTTGCGTTGCCCAAACGGTTGCGCCGATGCGGAATTGTTCGATTAAAACCACTTGGTCGGTGATGGGGTCGTAGGGTAAAACGACGACGGCATGACCGCGTTCGAACACTTCGCGCACGACATTTTCATGCCACCCGCCATCAAAACGGCTGTGACGGATGCGATAGCGAATGATTTGGAAATAGCCTTTAAAAACGGTTTGTTTTTCTTGGATTTCAAATTGTTTTGGGTGCATGGTCATTTTGCGGGCAATTGTGAGAAATTGCGTCAATGCTTTGTTTTATCGTGTAAATAAGGTGCTTTTTGAGTTTTGTTTGCAAACGAATATAGCACAAGTTGATAGAATTCGTCTGTATTTTCGTTGTGTGCAATGATTTTTTTTTAAGATGACAGTGTGTTTATTTTGGCTTGTCGAATGGTTTTTTATTGTGTAAATTAGCGGACTTTATTTA
>CAZKST010000132.1:0-8721 GCA_964555395.1 uncultured Thiotrichaceae bacterium
GGAACTAAAACGCTTGGCATGAGATACTCCTTAAAATTGAAAATAATGGGAAAAGATGGATAAAAGAAGCTTCTTATTTTATCAAACGTGAATTTTATGAATAAAGTTTTAAATAATTTAGCGGCTTGTATTATAACCAACGTACTTTGACTGGAGTGCAATAGCTTCAGCTATTGCCAGTATCGTAAATCGTAACAGGTAAAATACTGCTCAATTAAATGGTTAAAAAAGCAATAGCTAAAGCTATTGCACTCCAATTCAATCAATTTAAAGACGGTTACTATAGGTTCGCCAAGCCTTCAAGGACTGGCAGAATTTGAAATTTGTTCAGAATAGAGTTGCTAGTTTTTAAAATACATTAAATATTTGTTTTAAATAAAAATTTATATAATTCACTTTATCAAGGTAAATATTGTTATACTGTACATATCTCCAAGATAAACGTAGGATAGACCAACGATATAGTAGTCATTCTTTAAATTGATTAAAGAAGAGTGCAATCGCTTCAGCTATTGTGACTATCGCTGACAGATAAAGTTATTTTAAATTAAATGATTAAAAAGAAATGACTAAATCTATTGCATTCCTTTTAACTGTGTCACTTCTAATAGTATTTACCTTGCCTCTTGAATTGCGTTTTTGGTTTAAGTTCTCTTTCTTATCTTTTTGATGACAAATTCTAAATTTTCAGCTAAAAAATTACTTTTTCACTTGAAATAGTGAATGCTTGTCCCAAAGACGTAAGAAGTTTAAATTTTTTAATAAATTTGGAAATTACGCAATTTAATTGAAAATTAAGATAAGCAGACATAGAAAGATGCATCGCTTCAAAAAGTAAATTATTAATCTTTAAAGGCTCAATATTTTGTATTAAATTGTGAATTTAAGCATTAACTTATTAAGCTATGTATTTGATTTAAAAATATTTTTACCTAAACTATAATTACATGACTTAATTTTCTCAAGATTAAATCGTATTTTTTGTGCGAGCTAAGTTAATTATATAAATTTTTGTTCTGTAAAGATAAACTGTGTAATTCCTAGAGTTGTTCAATTTAATACCTGCTGTGATAACAAATATCGCCCTTTATCCAACTGCTCAACTTACTATAATTTACAGCAAGTCACTAATAGCTAAAAGCTTTTTAAAAATAGTCAAATGCGCTTAAGCTATTGCTTACCAAAAAATAAATGCTTATACACAATCTAATTATTTTCACTATGGAGTTAAACTATGAAAAGAATTAAGTTTTTTCGTCTTCCACTGCTTTATCTAGTAGTGGTGATGGCGTGGGGCGTTGCAATAGCATCTCCTCCACCAGCCCCGCAGTTGATAATGGATAACCAAGGTTTAAATGTTTCTTTAGCATGGCAGGCTGTTGAAGGAGCTACAGGCTATCGTTTGTTTTATAGCACTGATATTTCTAAAGGTGTAGAGAGTGTTGATTTGGGGACTGCTACAAGCTTCTCTACTTCACTATGGGATGGGGCTTCTTTTTATGTTGCAATCGTTGCTTATAATGACGATGGCGTTAGTCCTTATTCTAATGTAGAAAATTTACAGGCTTTTGATCCCTCTAAAATAGATTCTAAAAGTCTAGCATTGCAATTTAAATCCGTTGAAATAGATACACCAGTTGCTTTTTTACCTGAAGAAAATTCAACAGAAACATCGCGTGCTGCACGCAGCGTGAGTGCTCAAGCAGAAGATGAAATTACTGAAATAGATTATGAAGATGGCGTTATTGGTATGAGTGTACAAATTGCTCCCGGAATGGTAACCCGTGAGAATTTGCCGTTAAGTTTCTGCTTAGATGTCGGGGTTGCATGTGAACCATTACCAGTTTGGAATAGCGATGAAAAAACATACGCAGATAGTTTAATTGTTTCTAAAGTATCTAATAACGTAGAAACTAGTTTATATCTGGAATTTAAATTACCAGATAGTTTGGTCGAAAAACTACGTCCTCAATTAAGCCAACCAACAACTTATACAATTCGTGCAACATTATTAGATTCCCCAAATACAAATAATATTGGTGTGGAGTTAGCACAGGTTACTTTAGTGGATCTTCCATCGGCAACTACTCGTAAAGCACGGGATACTGTTGCTCCTAGTATTGGTGTGAAATTTGGCAAGGAATACAGCAAAAAATTTGCTAACTCTTATGTTGGAGTAGAATTCAAAATCGGTGCAGAAGCAATGGCTTATAATTATACAGCCAAAAAACCCAAAGAGGGAACATCTACATCTGCTCGTACAGGTGCTTTAGTACAAGCTAAGGGAGCAGTCACGCCATCTATCTGGGAACAAAAAATTGATTTAGTTAGCAGCACAAATTATGTCATTTTAGAAGACGAACATCCTTTACATGCGCATTTTGATATCAAAGCATTAGGTGCAGTAGATGTATTTGTGAAAAATTACCGTTATGACGAGAAAGCAGAAAATAAATTTCGCGAACTTAGCTCAGATGAAGTCAAAACGATGCCCACACCGCCCGCCGAAGACGATATTAAGGGTATGAAATTTATCGAGCTGGGTAGTCAATCGAAAATGAAAGGTAATTTAGTCAGTGTTCCACTTGGTGGGTTATTTCCCGCTTGGCAAATTAAAAAAGGGGCTGAAAAACGTTTTATTATTGGTTTCATTCCTCTCAAAGTTGAATTATCGGCAGCTGGTAAGTTAGAGGTTGCGGGTAAAGCAGGTTTAAAATATAGCTCAAAAGAAGAGCTTATGGTGTTTGGCGATATGATTGGTCCTAAGGTCTCTGTAAAGGTTGAAGGCAAAGGCGGAGTGGATTTCTTAGTTGCTGAAGGTGGGGTAAAAGCGACTTTAACCTTAATCGCGAATACTTTGGGAGCCAATGCAGCTCTTAATTTAGAACGGCTTTTTAAAGAAGGGAAAGGCATGGAGTTTTCCATTGTTAACCAATTAGATGGTCCATCAGGTGATATATCATTATATGTGGAATGGCAGTCTATAGAAGTATCATGGTTCTCAGTTTCTTTTAAACCTAAAAAATTAGAAAAAGAATTATTGAAATGGGAATCTTTCAGTAAGAAATATACGTTATATGAAGTCAGTAGTGATAATAGTGAAAAATCTTCTACTGAAATGACCGATACAGGTAAATCATCAGGGCAAGTTCCTGAATATCGCTTTACGGATGCTCCTGTAACTTCACGCCCTGATACTAATTCGCCGTGGGCTTGCTTTTATCAACATATTAATTTTGAAGGAAAATCTCTATGTCTGCCTTTACCTAAAGACTTAGGTATCGTTTCTTTCCCGCTTTCTGATGCTGTAAAAGAATTTAATGACAACATCAGCTCATTCAAAATTTGGGGAGATGCAGATTATGGAATTCAAATTACCTTGTTCCAGCATGGTGACTATACAGGTGACCAGATGATTTACGTCACGCATAGTGAAGAAGCTCATGCAGATTTTAATGGTGTACATCCCTCTATTAATTTAAACGATACTATCAGTTCTATCGTCATGCAAAAAGCGCAACCTAAGCTTGGTTCATGGCCTAGTTTACCCTCAAATGTTGAGCAATGGGGAGCAGGCTATTGCTTATGGGAACATATCAACTTTGAGGGTAAACGCGATTGCTCACTTGATAGTAAATTGTTCCAAAATACAACTATTGGTCGTAATCAAGCTAGTTCTATTAAAGTTTGGGCAGCATTAGGAGGAATGGAAGTTTATTTTGCTACGCAGGAAGAAAAACTTTCAGGTTTGTCTAAATTGCGCGGTACGCTCCTCGGTGTATGGTTACAGGCAGGCGAATATGTTGAACTAAACAGTCTAGGTTATGCTAATAAACTATATCTAAATGATGATTTGATTGGTGCAATCGTGCGTTTCCGCGAAGGAGAAATGCGAAGCCCTAATTGGGACATCAAGCATTAGCTTCATCAGTTCTATTCATGGATAACATTGTTTTAGAGAATGTTATCCATAGAGAAACTTTATGAAAAATATGAATTTATGGTTTATTTCTTTGTTTGTCTTAATAATAGGTGGTGGATGGTTATTAGGTTCATATCAGAAACCAGCAAATTTTACTGAAAATTTGAAACCTTCACCTGTGGTTAATCAAACAATTTCATCAACAGCAGAACCTTCAACCGTTAGGAAGAATTTAGAGAACTCGGTAAAACCAGTATTAGCTTTTAACTGGTTTTCAGGAGAACGAAAACAACTCTATCGCTATCTAGTAAATAATAAGATTCAAATTAATCCTTCCGTAACACAAGAGAATGCAGTGTGGCAAACACTACAGTTAAGTATGGAGGGAACTTTGAATGTGCGTTTGTTTGATCAGATAGACGATAAAGTTTATTTAGGTTTTCAACTTTCGCCTGTGGTAATACGCCAAGCAGAAAAAAACATTTCTCAGTTAGCGGGTTTATATAATCAGTTCTTTATGGTTGAAGTATCACCACAAGGGCAATTTTTAGCATTTTATTTTCCAGCCTATTTAACCAGTGCAGAAGAAAAAGCGGCAGTGGCTGAATTGATATATCCAGCACAAACTGTTTTACCAATTCGCTCTCCTTCTTTGCCCCCTATGCAATGGGAAAGTGCTGAAAACCATGGTTCAGGACACTATACCGCTCGTTATCAGTGGCAAACAAATGAGGATATTCACAAGGAAAAAATCGCGTATTCTAAAATTAGCGAAATTACTTCTCAAGAGTGGGGAGGATTAAAACTGAAAGGAAAAGTAGAAGAGTCTCAAAGCAAAATAAAGCTGGGACAAAATCATTTTTGGTTAGACAGTTTAATCCAAAAAGAACACCTTATTTTTTCGTCAGAATACGGCAAACTCTCTGATCTCGTATCTCAATTTGACCTACAACGCTTTTCAGGAGCATACGACATTCACTTGGAAATTTGGAAAATGTCCAACGATCCTCGTTTAGTTAAAAAACATCTAGCTGACATGATAGTTGCTCCAGAAGGAGCAGCAAATGTTTTTGAAACGATGCGATTGGAAAAGTTGCGTGAAAAATATTCTGGGATACAGATAGATAGTTTACTTGATGGTTTGCTTAAAGGGGGAAATACCCTAGAACAATATTCAGAGCAATTACATGAATATCTTAAAATCTATCCAGAATCCGCGTTAATACTGTCACAACGACTTAGACAAAATCTTTATCCGCAAGAAATAACAGCCATTGTGATTGACGCATTAGCTGAAGCTGACCATCTTCTAGCACAAAAGGCTTTGTTAGAATTGATAGATGACCCACGCGAAGCTGCCCGACCACAAATAATTCAAGCTATTATGAGTGCTGGTAATATTCTTCACCCAGAAACCTTGTTGATTAATGGATTATGGCAACGGATAGAAAGTCGCGCTATTGAATATGATACTACTTTATTGGCATTAGGTAGGCTGGCAGGAGCTATGCAGCAATCAGGTGATATTGGTGGTTCACAAGAAATTCTCATACGTCTTAACAATTACTTACAATATCCTGATCGTTCTGAACATGATACTGTCTTAACTCTAAAAAGTTTAAAAAACTCACAGAATGCAGAGATTTATCCTATTGTTAAGCCTTTTTTAGATGTTGAGCAAACAGATATTCGAGCAGCAGCTCATCAGGCATTAGGTGTGTTAAATGATACAGAAAGTCGCACAGTTTTATTGCAAACTTTTAGCCAAGATGCTGAAAGTCAAGTACGGCTTAGTGCGTTTGATTCTTTAATGCGACGTTCGGATAACAACACTATAGAAGTAGTAGCAACCGTAGCTCAACGCTTAGTTCAAGAAAATAATGCAGAATTGCGTAGGGGGATGATTCAATTTTTAGGCACACACAAAAATATTGATGCTTCTGCTATCACCGCTTTACAACAACAACTACCACAAGAAACTGACCGTGACATGCTGAAAGAAATTTATAAAGCTTTGTATAGTCCAGTCATTCAAAACAAATAATTTTTGTAATACACCCAGTATTTTGTTTTCACTGAAATTCTAAGGAGATTATATGTTTATCTATTTTGTTACTTTGCGCCGATGGTTTATCTGCTTATGTCTAATAGCGAGTTTATCTCCTCTTAGCAGTCAAGCTGCCCAAAAGATTATTTTATTAGCAGACACAAATTCTTCTACACAACAAGCGGCTGCTCGGGGTTTTCTTTCTGTTTTAGGACAGGAATTTAATGTAACACAGAAACAATATCCACTTGGAGAAGGTTATAGTGTAGAGATTGAAACTAACGCCAATAATTTAGTGACACTTAGTCAAAATTCTGAAGTATTAGCATTGATTTGTACTACTTCGGTAATGTGCTTAAAAGCTACAGAAGCAAATGCAGCAAAGGATTTGCTCGTTATCAGTTTAACCGCAACTTCTACCGATTTAAGCTTTGGAGAAAATATTGCGCGCATGGCTCCTTCTAATGCAAGCCAATCTCGCGCAATTTACAAACGCTTAAAAGAAGGTATTGCTACAGGGCGATTCGCTGTTATTTATGAACCTGATGCTTATGGCGCAGATCTCTATGAAAATTTTATTTTTAGTTATGTAGAAGATATTGTCCTAGGAAATACTCCACCTCAATGGGTAGCAGGATTACCTTTACATAGCTATTTATCTTTACAAACCTCTCAGAAAGATAATAACGCAACGAAAATATTAAATATGTTTTCTAATCAAAAAGTTGATGCTGTTGTATATCTGGGTAGCACAGAAGGTTTTCTTGATTTAACTGACAAAACTCGTGGTGGAAATCCTAACGTTGCAACGCGTTGGTATGCTGGTGATGCACTGTCTTCATTAGCAACTGAAAAAGCTTTTACTGCGCTTGAGATTATAGGTTTATTTGGTTCTGGACGTGATGAACCAACACAATATTACTATGGTTATGATGCCGCCGAATTCTTAGTAAAAGCAGCCGTTGCTTACTTACAGCAAGGTGGAGGAGTACGTTCTAAATTGCTAGAGATTGCTAAGACTGTAAGTATCACTGGTAAAACTGGTGTCAAGAGCTTTGATTCTAGTGACACTAATCCATTGTTTACGTTAATGTTATATCAAAGTGATGGGGCACTTGATACAACAGTCATTAGCGGTACACGAAACTAAGATTTAAAGGTTTATCACAAGGAGCAAATCCACAATGAAATGTACATTTAAAATAGGGATATTTAGCTTATTCATACTAGTTTTATTGCTACGCACGGCTTACGCAATACCACCAGTTGCCCCTCGCTTAAATTTGGAAAGAACAGGTCTTGAAATTAGCCTTAATTGGCAATCTGACAATACAGCAACAGGCTATCGATTATACTATGCGTCTTACCCTAAAATGGGAGAAATTAACAGCATTGACTTAGGCTCACAAACCAGTTTCTCTGGTATTTTACCTAATGGTTCTGCTTTTTATGTTTGGGTAAGTGCCTACAATACTGATGGCGAAAGTGGATATTCCAACATAGAACATTTTTTACTAGATAATAAAGTTATTGCTTTTTTACCTGCAAATACTAATACAGGTACTCAACTAGAATTAGGCTTACAAGAAGCATTCGCCCGTATTAAAAATGCGCGTTTAGAAATAGTTTGGGTGGATGTTAATGACACAACTAAGTTAACAGACCTATTTTTTGGTACTGAAAGTGTGCGTGGGTATGCTGAAGATACTAATGTTATAGCGGTTGTTACCGCAACCACTGGACAAACTTTAGCTTTAACCAGTCAGTCACTAGAAGAGCCTTTATTAATACTTTCAGCTACAGGAACTAGCACTCAATTAAAAAACTTAGATGATGTTCTTACTATAGCTCCTGACAATATTGCTCAATCTCAGCTTATTTTCGAACGTTTGACAGAGTACGCTAACGAACAACAAAAACGTGTTAAATACGCAATATTATTAGATACCCAAACCAATGTAGCCGCTTATAGTTTTGACGCGTATAACTATATTTTGTTAAACGACATTTACAGTACTATTCCTATCCAACAATCTAATGGTATTACCGAAAATAACCAACTTTTAAGTTATCCACAATTAGTTGGAAGTTTTTCTTATAATAGTGCTGATATTGCAACCATCGATAGTACATTAACGGCTCTTGATATGTTGCAACCAGACATTGTAGTTCATATTGGTTTTGGTAATTACTTTCAAACTTGGGTTGAAAAACGCCCCACTTTCTTTTGGATAGGTAGTGACTCTAATTACGTTTATGATACATATAAAGGTAAAAAAGTAGAGGTTGTTACTATGAGCGGTCAACTCAAAGAATATGGCTATGATGCTGGCGCATTTCTTGACACAGTGATGTCCGCTTTAGGTGCAGGCGCATTGGATAGAAAGAATATTCTTGAAGCTACCCGCGAACTTGGTATCACTTACAGTGGACGGACAGGCGAAAAAGGATTTTATGTTGAACAAGCGGGTAGTTTTACCTTACTTAGACCAGGCACAGAAGAGTGGGATAAAGTAAAATAACCTGTAGGAATTACACGGTTTAAATAAAAGTAAGATGGGCTGACGCAAGGAAGCCCATCTAAGCAACTCTTATAAATTCAATCTATAGCAAACGCACTTTAAAAGGAGTGCAATAGCTTCAGCTATTGCCAGTATCGCAACAGATAAATTTTTTCAATCAAACAGTTAAGAAAGCAATAGCTAAAGCTATTGCACTCCAATTTACGCAATTTAAGATGCGATTACTATAT
>CAZKST010000133.1:0-6031 GCA_964555395.1 uncultured Thiotrichaceae bacterium
ACAGTTTTTAGTTGTTACGACACTGGCAATAGCTGAAGCTATTGCACTCCAGTTATAGTGCGTTTGTTATATTTAAAGGTAATGCAACCGTAAACTGACTCCCTTTGCCTAAAATACTTTTACAGCTAATTTTGCCGTGATGTGCCTCAACAATATTTTTGCAAATTGCTAATCCTAAACCAACACCTTGTCGTTTCTTATCTTTTTGAATATCTCCTTGATGAAACTCACAAAATACATTTTGCAAATCAATATCTGAAATACCCATACCTTCATCATGCACAGCAAATGTCAAAAAATCGCCTTGTTGTTCAACAATGAAACTAATGTGTGTATCGCTAGAAGAAAATTTAATTGCATTACTAATAAGATTATTGAAAACTTGACGCATTCTTTCTGGGTCAAATTCAAATTCTACGACATCTGTTAAATAACGAAAAATAAGCTGGATTTGTTTTTTATTCGCAATCAGAATTTGTGGGTTAAGCAATTCAGTTAAATACGCTTGTAATGCAATGGATTCTTTGCGTAAAGTTAATTTACCTAAATTAATCCGACTAACATCTAGTAATTCACTCACTAAACTAGTCATTTGTTCAATAATATTGTGCATCTCCCCCAGAAATCTTTGCTGATTATCTTCAGAATAGACATGCCGAAAATTTAAAAGGAGTTCACAATAACCATTCAAGCCACTTAATGGATTGCGTAAATCATGAGCCACAATGCCTAAAAAACGGTCTTTTTGCTGATTTAGTTCTGTGAGTTGTTGATTTGCTCTTGCTAATTCTTGGGTTCGTCGTTGAACACGCAATTCTAATTCTTGATTATTCTGCGTAAGTTGCTCAATAAGCAAATAATTAGCTAAAGTTAAGCGATATTTTTCAAATGCCTGTTGAACAATAATATTAAGTTCTTCTGGATTCCATGGTTTAGCGATATAACGATAAATTTGACTGGTATTAATTGCCTCAATAATGGCATGTATATCAGAATATCCTGTTAAGACTAAAAATACAGTTTTTGGATAGCGTTTACGAATGCTCGCTAAAAATTCTGTACCGCTCATTTTCGGCATACGCTGATCGCATAAAATAACATGAATCTCTTCTCTACTTAAAATGTCATACGCTTCTTGAGCGTGTGTAGCAATAAAAACGCTACAATTTCTACGAAATTGCCGATATAAAGTTTTTGTAATTTCTTCATCATCATCAATGATTAATAAATGACAGCGTAATTGATTTAATTGTTCAAGTGACATAACCGATGACATGGTAACTCTCATGTATGTAGGGGAAGTTTAACCGTAAATGTACTACCTTGTCCCAAGATAGAATCTACTTCAATGTCCCCTTTGTGCATTTTAGTAATGATGTTGTGCGAAATACTGAGCCCCAGCCCTGTATTGCCAACAGGTTTTGTAGTAAAGAACGGTTCAAAAATATGTACTTTTACATCGTTAGCAATACCTACGCCATCATCTTTAAAAGCAATAAAAGCATAATGCTCATTATGCGCTAAAGAAATAGTTAAATTTCCATGTAATGACATCGCCTGCACAGCATTAATAATGAGATTTAAAAAAGCTTGATTAAGTTCGGCGGGATACCCTAAAAACTCTGGAATAGTTTGGTTATTTACTTGGCAATTAATTTGTTTTTCTAAAAGCGTAGGTTTTGCCAATGATAAAGTTTCTTGTAAACAAGTTTGTAAATTTACCATTTTTTGGTGTGCTTCATCTAATCGCGAAAAATCACGCAGATTTAGCACAATTCTTCTAACTGTTTCTAAACCTTTAGTTGTGCCTTTTAATAAATCAGGCAAGTCTGCAAATTGGAAATCTAAATCATATTTTTCCCGAATATTCTTTAATTGTTCTGTTTCATTTTGATTAAGTTGTTCTAACTCTTGATAAGCATGATGAATATCACCAATAGCTTCTTTCAATAAAGACATATTATTCATTGTAAAAGCAATAGGGGTATTAATTTCATGTGCCACACCAGCAACCATTTGACCCAACGCATTCATTTTTTCAGAATGAATGAGCATCACTTGTGTATCTTTTAATTGTTTTAGTGTTTGCTCTAAAACGTTCTTCTCTTTGATTAAATCACGTTGCAAACTTTGAATTTCATTGTTGAGCGTTAAAATAGTATGATTTACTTGTAAAAGTTCTTCAATGTGATGTTCAGCAAGAATAAGAATACGTTGTTTATTAACGTAGATTCTTGCCAATACAGAAATATTAAAATCTAAGTGATTACCAAGGGTTAATAAACCTTTAAAACGACAAAAATCTTGTGATAAAGTTAAAATCTTTGCTAAGCTAGGATTAACTAAAAAATCACTTGCAACTTGATTGGGTTTTAAATGTTGTAGCAATTGTTTCATACCACAATTGGCATAACATAACTCTCCTGCATAAGAAAAGGTAGCTATAATCATAGCATGACTGTCTTGATAGGCATTTGCCAATAAAGGAGTAAATTCATTGTCCATCATATTGCTCATTCGTAGAATTAGAAAGCAATGCAAAACGGGGTTGATTAATAATCAACCAATGATATAAACAGATTTCGGTATAATTTTTATGTATTAATTCTTTTTTTAAGCGCACAAATACATTTTAAAAAGAGTACAATGATTTAAAGTTTTTAATTAAAACAAATCGCAATTTTTAAAATTTATCTAGCTCTCCTTTTAAAATAGCTTGTTCTACATCATAAAGAGATTTAAATAAACGAATATTGCTAAACTCGTTTAATATACAGTCTCCACCATGTAAAAAACCTTGTCCACCTACAACAATGTGCATTTCTGGAAAACGTAAACGAATGGCATAAATTGTTTCTTTTAATTTAGACAAATTAAAAAAAATACTCATAGAAAGCCCAACACAATTAGGATGCAATTGTTCTATCATAGTAATTAAATCAGCAGTGGGTGTATTTGCACCTAAAAAGAAACTATGCCAACCATGTTTTTCAAAAACATCACACACCATCTTTGCACCAATTCGATGCTCTTCTCCCTCAATAGCCGTAAATATAATTTTCTTAGATTTGTATTGTGTAGGTAGAATTGTAGGCAAAAGTTGATTGGTTAAAACTTCAATAATGGCAGTTGCCAAATGTTCTGTAGCAACTGAAATTTGATTAATTTCCCATAAATATCCAATTTCATATAATGATTTTTTGAAAATATTTTCATAAATATCAATGAAACTAAATTCTGCTATTATCATTTGTTGCACTAATGAGAGGCACGTTAGTCTATCGCCCTCTAATAATGCTTTTAAAAATGCTGAGTAATAATTTTCAATAGACATATTTATAGAAGTTATGCAGTTTAGATAAAAGTAGGATGGACTGATGCAAAAAAGCCCATCGTTGGTGGTTTGAGTGTGCTGCTTAATTTTTGTAAATTCAACTTATTATGTGAGCGAGTGCCGATAAATAGTCTTGATGGGCTTCCTATCGTCAGCCCATCCTACCGTTGTTTTTCGTTCAACGGCGTAACTTCTAAAAAATGTAAAATTTTTTCGTGTTAATCTGTTTTAGAGTATGTTGGTGGGAGTCGCTTTTCAAAAGACAAGAACACTAAAAAATGTGGAAACACCTTTAGAGGTTACATAAAATTTATAATTTACTGACTATTTTTAATACTTTCTAACAAGTCACGCAATTTATTAATTTCAAAATTATGTGCTAAAACATTAGCATGTTCCACAAAGTCACCATACAACGTTTTATCTAAAGTATGGATGTAATCTAAAATTTCCTTAATTTTACCTTTGCGAATCTCAGCAAGTAAATCTTCAATCACATGCAAAGGGGGTATTGAAAAATCATGTGCAAATTTTGAATTTGCTGTTTCCGCATTGACAACACTAATGCGCTTGTATTGCCATTTAAATGGAAGATGCTGCTCTAACGTTTTTAGCATTTGCGCTACATTAATTGGTTTTGTTAATAGCGCATTATGAGGAACTTCTTTAAGATGCTCACTTTCATAACTACCTGCGGATGTAATAAATACTGTGGGAGGAAGTAGATTTTCAATTGCTAATTTTTCTAGCAATTCAATCCCTGTCATTACTGGCATACGAATATCAGTAATAAGTGCATCCACTTTTTGTGCGCGTAAAATTTGTAACGCTTCCAGTCCTTGAGTAGCTAATAACACTTCAAAACCAAAAGGATGTAATATATCTTTAATCAATTGACGATTATCTTGATAATCATCAACCACTAATAATTTTAAAGAACAAGGATTATCATCAATTCGCTGATAACTGACTATAACTTCTTTTTCTTTCGTTACTAGCGGGTGCGGGGTTTCTCGTGCTTTTAATTGCGTGCAAGGCAAAGGAATGGAAAACCAAAAACAACTCCCCCGATCGATAATGCTTTCTACATACAAATCGCCGCCCATCACTTGCAGCAATCCTTGGCAAATGGCTAATCCTAACCCCGTACCAAGCGGTTGAGCTGAATTTCCAAATTGCTCAAATTTCTCAAAAATTTTGTTTATTTGATCACTTGGAATACCAATTCCTGTATCTCTAACTTCAAAATAAGCACGGTTTATTTGATATTGGACTTTAAAAGTTACTTTTCGTTGTCGTCCTTTAATGAGTTGAGTATATTTAATCGCATTATCTAGTAAGTTAAGTAATACTTGTCGTAGCCGTTTAATATCGCCATGTACAATATCGGGTATTTCTGGTGCAATAATAGTTTCAAATTCTACGTTACAACGTAAAGCTTCAATTTTAAACATATCATTAATTTCATTTATTAAGTCCTTAAAAACGAAATCAGCAAGCAACAGGCTAAAACGCCCTGCTTCAATTTTTGCCATGTCTAAAATGTCATTTATCAGAGTTAATAAATGGTCACCACTACGTCGCATCATGCAAATGGCAGAATGTTGTTTTTCAGTTAAGCTATTATCTTGCTCCAATATTTGCGCATACCCCAAAATACTATTCAACGGTGTACGCAATTCATGACTGATATTCGCTAAAAAAGAATTTTTAGCTTGGTTGGCACTTTCAGCCATATTTTTTGCCTGCTGCATTTTGGCTTCAGCCTCTTTACGCTCCGTAATATCGCGCTGAATAGCTACCCAATGTGTATACCACCCTTGTTCATCTGTGATTGGAAAAACTTGAAAATCAATCCAAAACGCCGAACCATCTTTTTTATAATTAATCAACTCTACTCGAATAGGTTGCCAATTTTCCAAAGCTTGGCGGAGTTTAGCTAATTCTACTTTGTCAGTTTTTTCTCCCTGCAAAATCCGTGGTGTTTTACCAACAATTTCATTCGGGCTGTATCCTGTCATTTCAGTAAAAGCTTTATTTACAAAAACAACCGTAGGAGAGTTTGGATTATCAACAGATTCTGTATCTGTAATTAAAATCGCATCGCGGGCATTCATCACCACAGATTCCCACAATCGCAAACGATTCTTGTGCAATCGCCGTTCTGATAATTGCTTTGAAAGTTGATAACTTACTTTCTCATACATATTGTCAGAGCTAGCAGTTTCTTGTGTTTGCAGCTTTTCCAATGCTTCATTGGAAGATTCATTTTGCTCGTAATTTTCGCTAGGCGTTTCTCTATTCATAAAAGAACCTTAGATTTGTGGAATAGAAAAATGAGAGGTAAAATGACAACTAGAGATTGAACTCCAGCCTTTAAAGACATCAAAGAACCATATTTTTATTTTATGCGCTAACATAAGCATAACCATAAGATGCGCATAGGTTTCTCTCTAACTTATGTTTGATTAGCAAACAATTTTATTACCGTCTTTAATTATAATAAAAACTTAGAGACTGTCTTATTTTCATTGTAGTTCATTGAAAATATATCTTATATAAAATAACTAAAAGAATTAGTTTTAAATATTAAAATAGTCTCGTTGAATATCAATATACTTTCGAGTGCACTTATCAATTAGTTTAAAAATAGATGATAACATTTCAAGCATTGCCTAGTACACTTTTTAAATTAAG
>CAZKST010000133.1:6131-8676 GCA_964555395.1 uncultured Thiotrichaceae bacterium
TTAAAACTACAAATTAATTTAATTTATAGGTAGTTCCTTTATCGCTCTGCATAAATCCCCCCTTTTTGTTACAAAAACTGCTAAAATAGCCGTCCATTAATCCAAAAGTTTTTGCGGACAAGACGAACATCTATGACAGATTCCTCTCATTACGATTCCAGTAACATTAAAGTTCTCAAAGGACTAGACGCAGTACGCCAAACGCCTGGCATGTATATCGGTGATATACACGATGGCACGGGCTTGCATCACATGGTCTTTGAAGTGGTTGATAACGCGATTGATGAAGCACTCGCAGGTTACTGCCGCAACATCACCGTTACTATGCACAGCGACCAATCGGTCACTGTCACCGACGATGGACGCGGTATCCCTGTTGATATTCATAAAGAAGAAGGACGCTCTGCTGCCGAAGTGATTATGACCGTTTTACACGCGGGCGGTAAATTTGACAAAAATTCTTACAAAGTTTCTGGCGGTTTGCACGGTGTAGGGGTATCAGTGGTCAATGCGCTTTCAGAATGGTTAGAACTCACCATTTATCGCGAAGGAAAAGTGCATTCTCAACGTTATCAACTGGGCGAACCCGTCAGCCCGCTGGCGGTTACTGGCACAACCGACCGTCAAGGGACACAAGTCCGTTTTAAACCCAATCACACCATTTTTAGCAGTAACAACGAATATCACTATGATATTTTAGCCAAACGCCTGCGTGAACTGTCTTATCTAAATTCTGGGATTCGGATTCATTTAATTGAAGAAGCAACCACTCGCGAAGATGTTTTCGAATACGAAGGCGGCATTCGCTACTTCGTCGAACATTTAAACCGCAATAAAACGCCATTACATCCGACTGTGATTTATATCAATACTTATAAAGATGACATCGGTGTAGAAGTTGCTTTGCAATGGAATGATTCTTATCAAGAAAATATTTTCTGTTTTACAAACAACATTCCCCAACGCGACGGCGGCACCCATTTAACGGGTTTTAGAAATGCGCTGACTCGCACGCTAAATGACTATTTAGAGCGAGAAGGTTTTCTGAAAAAAGCCAAAATCGGCACACAAGGCGAAGATATTCGCGAAGGTTTAACTTCCGTTTTATCGGTTAAAGTGCGTCATCCGAGCTTTTCTTCACAAACTAAAGACAAATTAGTCTCAAGTGAAGTAAAAAGTGTGGTTGAATCGGTTGTTTTAGAAAAATTACAAGAATTTTTATTAGAAAAACCGCAAGAAGCTAAATTAATCGCAGGTAAAATTATTGACGCAGCCGTCGCCCGCGAAGCCGCCCGCAAAGCTCGCGAAATGACACGGCGCAAATCTGCGCTCGACATTGCAGGTTTACCCGGAAAATTAGCGGATTGCCAAGAAAAAGACCCCGCAAAATCTGAATTATTTATCGTCGAAGGCGATTCTGCGGGCGGCTCAGCAAAACAAGGACGCGACCGCCGCAATCAAGCGATTTTACCGCTCAAAGGTAAAATTTTGAACGTAGAAAAAGCCCGCTTTGACAAAATGTTAAGCTCGCAAGAAGTCGGTACACTGATTACCGCGTTAGGCTGTAGCATTGGCAAAGATGAGTTTGATATTAATAAGTTACGCTATCATCGCATCATTATCATGTCTGATGCGGACGTGGACGGCGCGCATATTCGGACTTTATTACTGACTTTCTTTTATCGGCAAATGCCTGAATTGCTTGAGCGGGGTTACATTTACATCGCGCAACCGCCCTTGTACAAAGTCAGCAAAGGCAAGCAATGGCAATATGTCAAAGATGACAAAATTCTCAATGATTATTTGCTCAGTTTAGCGTTACAAGATGCGGCGTTATATTCGCGTCCTGACAGTGAAGCGGTGACGGGGCAGGCGTTACAAGAATTATGTCAAGAATATCTGCGGATTATGGATATGATTAAACGCTTATCGCGTCGTATTCCTGCGTCCGTTTTAGAATTATTGATTGATTTACCTGCTTTAGCCGTGAGCACAGCTGACCGTGAACAGATTGAAAATTGGTTTACGCAATTAAAAACAGCGGTTGAAACGCACACCAAAAATTACTACTTAAATCTGCATTTTGATGAAGCGGAACATTTCAACATTGAGATTTTACATGTTGAGCATGGTTTAAGCACTAGCTTTAGTTTATCTAAGCAATTTTTTGCTTCGGTTGAATATAAACACTTTATTGATTTAGGTGAGCAACTTGCTCAAATCATGAATGCAGAAAGTTATATTCAACGTGCTGATAGAACTCAAACTACTCATAAATTTAAGCAGGTTTTAGAGTGGTTATTAAATGAAGCGCGTAAAGGTTTACATATTCAACGCTATAAAGGTTTGGGTGAAATGAATCCTGAGCAATTATGGGAAACGACAATGAATTCTGAAACGCGGCATTTATTGCAAGTTCGCATTGAAGACGCGATTCGCGCTGATGAAATTTTCTCAACGCTCATGGGCGACCAAGTAGAACCGCGCCGCGATTTCATTGAGAAAAATGCGTTGTTTGTGTCAAATTTAGATTTGTAGTTTTTAA
>CAZKST010000134.1:0-8668 GCA_964555395.1 uncultured Thiotrichaceae bacterium
AAAATCGCCTCGCAAAAAAAAACCTCTTACGCTCATACAAGCATAAGAGGCTATCCAAAGGACAGGGAGGATCACATTTACAAAGCAGTAAACTAAGCAGGGTTTACATTTACAATGTAAAATTTTTAAGCATAAACAGGAGCAAAACTCTTTTCTGGGTCTTGCATTGGGCTGTTTGTTTGGCTGTTCCAATAAGGTGATAATTTGCGTAATTGCGCAACAATCGGCGGTACTGCTTCAATCACTTTGTCAATTTCTTCGGCGGTGTTATAGCGAGATAAGGAGAAGCGCACTGTGCCGTGTGCAGCAGTGTAAGGAATCCCCATCGCACGCATAACGTGTGAAGGTTCTAATGAGCCTGAAGTACAGGCTGAACCACTAGATGCAGCAATGCCCATTTTGTTTAATAACATTAAAATGGCTTCGCCTTCAATGTATTCAAATGCAATGTTTGCAGTGTTGGGTAAGCGGTTGCCTGCATCGCCTGTGACAAAGCAATTAGGAACTTTAGCTAAAATGCCCGCTTCTAAACGGTCGCGTAAAGCTTTAACGGCTGTGTTTTCAGTTTCCATGTGTTGCATCGCCATTTCTGACGCTTTGCCTAAGGCTACGATAGAAGCTGAGTTTTCTGTGCCTGCACGACGACCACGCTCTTGATGTCCACCGCGTAATAAAGGACGGAAACGTACACCGCGTTTTAAATATAAAACGCCAATGCCTTTAGGCGCGTGTAATTTGTGTCCAGATAAGGACAACATGTCAATTTTGGTATTTTTTAAATCAATTGGAATTTTGCCAACGGCTTGCACTGCGTCAGTGTGGAATAACACACCTTTGGCATGTGCCATTTCTGCCATTTTTTCAATGGGGAAAAGTGTGCCTGTCTCGTTGTTTGCCCACATTACGGAAACAATCGCCACTTTTTCATCTAATAATTCTTCGTATTCTTCTAAGTCTAAACGCCCTTTTTCATCAACGTGCAATTTATGCACTTTGTAGCCTTCTTTGCTTAATTGCTCGCACAAATTTAAGACGGCAGGGTGTTCAACGACAGTCGTAATAATTTCTTTGCGCTCTGGGAAACATTTTAATGCGGATAAAATCGCGGTAGAGTCGGATTCTGTGCCGCAAGAGGTGAAAATGATTTCTGAATCATGTTCAGCCCCCAGCAATTTTTGCACTTGCTGGCGGGCTTTCTTCACAGCTTGTCCAACCTGATTGCCAAAACTGTGCATGGAAGAAGCGTTTCCAAATTGCTCAGTAAAAAACGGCAACATTTCTTGTACAATCACAGGGTCAACCATAGTGGTTGCGTTATTATCGAGATAAATTCCTTTAACACTCATGCGATAATTGCCTTACTTTTCTGGGGTCCACAGTGCAATAGCTTGGACGGCTTGAAGAAATTGTGTAATTAACCTGACCGATTAGCCGAGTTGGACTAAACCTTGTTGTTGCTGTTGCCGTAATTTGGCAGGCACAACTTTGATGAACTCGCCTAAATCTTCCATTAAGCGTTGTTGAATGCCGCCTAAAGTTTGCATTTCTAATTGACAACCTGCACACGCGCCAGTCATGTTGACATAAACGGTATTGCCTTCTACGTCAACTAATTCAACGTCGCCTTTGTCGCGTTGTAATTGTGGGCGTACAGCTTCAATCACGCGCTCAATGCGTTTAATTCGTTGTACGTTGGTTAATGCGTAAGGTTTAGCAGGTACAACTTGCTCAGTAGGTTGAGTGAAATCAGGTTTTGCACCGCGTTCTGCTAAGACTTTAGTTAAAATTTCTTCAATGCCTTCGTGGCATGAAGAGCAACCGCCGCCCGCTTTGGTGTAGTTAATTACATCTTGTACGGAGCTTAAGCCATTTTCGCGTACTGTGTTTTCAATCATCACGGCATCAATACCGAAACATTTGCAAACTAACGCGCCTTCTTCATGGTCATCTTCCCAAACTTCACCACGGAAATTTGCAATAGCCGCGTGTAAAGCTTCGCGTCCCATAACGGAGCAGTGCATTTTTTCAGGTGGTAATCCCCCTAAAAACTCTGCGATATCTTGGTTAGTAATCTTCAAGGCTTCGTCTAAAGTCTTGCCTTTAACCATTTCAGTTAAAGCGGAAGAGGAAGCGATTGCAGAACCACATCCGAAAGTTTGGAAACCCGCTTCTGTAATGATGTTGGTTTCGGGGTCAACTTTTAAAGTGAGACGTAAAGCGTCGCCACAAGAAATAGAACCTACATCGCCCACTGCATTTGCGTCGGCGATTGCACCCGCATTGCGTGGATTAAAAAAGTGTTCTTTTACTGTATCTGAATATTCCCACATTAGCACTGCTCTCCGTTTTTAGCGTTATCCGTGTATTCCCTGTCTGCGTTCTTTGCAATTAACCTGCTGAGAAAGAACTGCCACAAGCACAGCTAGAACTTGCATTAGGATTGTTAAATTTAAAACCGGAACCATCAATGTTATCAATGAAATCAACTTCTACGCCGCTTAATAAAGGGACACTTAAAGGATCGACTAAAACTTTGAAGCCCTCATATTCTACAACGGTATCATCAGTGCCGACTTGTTCTTCTAAGCGTAATCCATATTGGAAACCAGAGCACCCGCCACCAGTAATCATAATCCGAAGTCCAGCAACTTCTGCGTTTGAGCCTTTGATAAAACGATTGACGGCTTTGACAGCACTGTCTGTTAAGGTAATCATGGTGTTATTACTCCGATAAAGTAAAAGGTTGATATGGCTTATAGCTTGCAATTTAAATTTTTTAGAAATTTTAGCAAGCGATATGCCATTATATTTTTATTAATATGAATCAGTGTTTTATTGCAAATGTAATGTATAAAAGTATTGTTTACAGCAAAATAACGTAGGAAAAACTAAGGTAGTTTGTCGTATTCCTTACAAATTTACATTACTTTTTACAAGGGATTTTTGGCTGTTTTTTTACACTTCAAATAAGGAGCATAGCATGTCAGTACGCGATTTGGATGTTGGGGATGTGGTATATGCCAAAGTGGCATTATATAACGATGAAGAAGAAGGCGTGCCAGAATTAGAACCGGGTGTTTTAATTGCAGAATCAGGGACACGGGGTGTAATTGTGAACGTTGGGCATTTAGAAGAAAGTCCAGACACTTTATTATTCTTAGTCCGTTTTGAGCAAAAAGCACAAGATAACGTATTGGGCCCTCCAGTCGGTTGCTGGGAAGAAGAATTAAGTATGGAATCTTTAGGTTAATTAGCTAATACAAACCTGCTAGGTCTTTGAGACCTAGCAGGTTTTTGTTTTAGGTTGTTAAACTACATAAACCGCCAAACACCGCCGCCGCAATCACAGCATAAATCACTAATGCCCATACAGGATTAACGATTTTCGCTTCTTCTTGAACGTCTTCCGCTACTGCTTTTTTGCCGAAAATCATCGGACGTACTAAATTTTCTTTTTTCACTAATAAATAGAAGAAAATCGCACTTAAATGCAAAGCAATCAAAATTAATAAAATATCAAAGCCGAATTTGTGCGCTTTGGTTAATAAATTACTGGTACTTTCAGACACAAATTGCGCTAATGGGCCCGTTGTTGCAATGTCATCATTGGCAAATAAACCAGAAACTGCTTGAAATAACAAAATAGCCAATAAACCAAGCACGGATAATCCCCCCATTGGGTTATGCCCTAAATAATGTTTTGCATTGGGATTCAGCATATTAGTGGCATATTCGATGATTTTGGCAGGGCCATAAACAAAATTGCAAAACCGCGCATAAGTGCTGCCCACAAATCCCCATATAATTCTAAATAACACCAAACTTAAAATGGCATAACCACAATAAACATGGGCTTGCATGTTATAAGTGGGTAAATCCGCTTCAGCGGTTAACCACTGCGTTATCACTAAAGCAACTAAAATCCAGTGAAATAAACGGACTGGAATATCCCACACGCTTACAAATTTTTGCGAAGTCATCATAATCAAATCCTTAAAATATTAATTACAAAAAATAGTTACTCGTAAGTTAAGCGAGCGTGAGAATTGTAGGGTGGAATAGCGAAGCGTATTCCACCACGACGTTCCGCAAAATTGTCTGAACCCTGTCACACAATTAACTAACTTAATTTCCTTAATTTTTCATTATGTTAATCAAGAAAATCAAGTGAATTAAGGTTCAGACAAAACGGTGGAATACGCTTCGCTATTCCACCCTACAAACCCCTTTAACTGAGTAACGCCTAAAATAATTAAGAAAGCGTAAAGCGTAACCGAATTTTAAAGTAAAGAAATTAAGATAAAGCCTCTTTGACTTAATGATACTGTTTTTATCAACAATCAAGCGTTTTTCACCCCCTTTAACTTTTCAGTCCACAGACATTTTGTTATATTTCGCTTTTTTAAAGTGATGGTTAAATCCTTCTGAGTTCAATTTATCAATTGCGCTCCGAATAAAATCATGGAATGTACTTATGTTTCTGCTTTTAGAAGGTATTCTCATTGGGTTTGCAATTGCTGCCCCTGTCGGACCTATCGGTATTTTATGTGTAAGACGCACCCTCTTTGAAGGAAAAATGGCAGGATTTGTATCTGGATTAGGTGCAGCTTCTGCGGATACATTCTATGGCTTTATTGCAGGTTTCGGAGTGACATGGGTTGTCAATTTTTTTATTGCACAATCCTTATGGTTTCACCTCATTGGCGGTAGTTTCTTAGTTTTCTTGGGGTTACACAGTCTTTTTTCCCCGCCCGCCGAAAATCGCGAAATTGTCACTTGTCACCATACTTTAATTGGTTACTATTTTTCTACCCTCATGCTAACGCTGACTAACCCTATGACAATTGTCGCTTTTGTCGCCATTTTTGCAGCGTTAGGTTTAGGCGATATTAGTAATCATCCTGTTTCTATTACAGAATTAATTTTAGGGGTTTTTATTGGCTCTTGCTTATGGTGGTTAGGACTCAGTATTGTGGTTAATTTGTTTAGAGACAAACTCAGTTCACAGCATTTAATTTGGATAAACCGTTTAGCAGGGGGATTAATTACCCTCTTTGGCATGGCAATTTGGGTGCTTCCCTCCTAGTTCGCGCCAGACTGCCATTAAATGTAGGGTGGAATAGCGAAGCGTATTCCACCGTTAAAAGGAGTGCAATCGCTTCAGCTATTGCCAGTGTCGTAATAGATGAAATGATGTTCAATCAAAAGATTAAAAAGCAATAGCTAAAGCTATTGCACTCCAATTTACGCAATATTCCATCATGCGGTTTACTTAGCTTTAGCGGCATTTTTTGGTGGAATACGCTGCGCTATTCCACCCTACAAACTCCAATTTTAGAACTTGCAAACAAAAAATTTAAGTTGATTTAAACGCACGTTTTAACTACCATTATAACTGATGATAACCCCTTGTGGTTTCGACCCAAGGCGCAAGGCTTCTCCTTAAAAAGAGAAGCCTTTGCTATTTATAGGCTTTAAGAAATGAGAAGAAATATTGGACACATACGTTTATGTAGATGGTTTCAATTTATATTATGGCTGTCTTAAAGGCACATCCTACAAATGGCTAGATTTAAAACAACTTTGTCTGCATTTGTTAGGAAGTAAACATAATATTGTTAAAATCAAATATTTTACTGCAAGAGTTAATGGCAAACTTGACCCCAGCCAACCCATTCGGCAAGCAAGCTATTTGCGCGCTTTAGAAAACATAATTCCAGAATTAGAAATTTATTACGGGCATTTTTTAACACATCCTGTTTATTTACCCTCTGTAACGCCCCCACCGCCAAAATCACAAGTTTATAAAACTGAAGAAAAAGGTTCTGATGTCAACTTAGCGGTACATTTGTTAAATGACGCTTGGAAAAATCTTTATCAATGTGCTGTACTTATATCTAATGATAGCGATTTATCGGAGTCGTTAAAATTAGTAAAAATAGAGCATCCTAATAAAAAATTAGGTTTAATTGTTCCCCATCAACGCCCATCAAAAGAACTCTCGCAACAAGTTGATTTCTTAAAAAAGATTAGACCCTCTGTTTTAGCTAATGCGCAATTACCTGAAAACATTCCTAATACTAATATTAGCAAGCCTAAAAGCTGGTAATCTTTGAATTCGTTTTTCTCGTTCCCGTTACAATTTGTTTTTGCTCAGATTTTATAGCGTTTCAGGGTGAAATACGTTTCGTTATTCCACCCTACAATTCTCATTTGAAAAGTCACGCCCACCGCTAAATCATCAAATTGCGCAAATTCGGGTCATATCCCGCTTCATTCCATACTTCATCGAATAATTCTTTTAACTCACGCACCCGCAAGGGGTCTTTAAAATTGGCAAAAAACTTCATTGCATCAGGGTACGGGCGGTGCATATAGCCCAAATTATCTACAATCAACAAGCCATCAGGTAAAAAACGATGTGTTTTATGAGGGCGGCGCATCTCAAACCGACTCGGCAAACGTTTTGCCATCTCTATCACACAATGCCCCCGCCGCACAATTAACTGCGGTTCTTGTAATAAAATCCGAATCTTTGTATGTCCGCCATTCAATGCCAAGCTTTCAAAAGCTTCATAACAATCTGCTCTGTCATAAATATCAGGGTCAAATTCATGGCTTAAAATATCTAACGTTCTTTCGGTTTGTGTTAATAAACTCAACGCCACCGCATGTACTTCTTCCGTGCCGATACACGTCAGAAACTCTTCCGTTTCTCCTAAACGATATTCAGAAATTTTGTCGAAATCCATATTCGTTAATCACCCCCCAAAAATATTTTTACGCATTCCATAAACCACGGCTATACTGCTTACAGGGCATAGTATTACACAACAAAAATCCCTATTTTCCCCACAAGGAGGCTGTATGTTTCGTCGGACAAAAATCATTGCAACCCTCGGGCCCGCTACTGATACACCAGAAATCTTACATGAAATTGTTGAGGCAGGTGTAGATTTAGTACGCTTAAATTTCTCACACGGCTCAGCAGAACATCATCGCCAACGCATTCAATTACTTCAACAATGCTCCCACGATAAAGCCAAACACATTGGCATTATTGCAGATTTACAAGGGCCCAAAATTCGCATTGACCGCTTTATCAATCAATTTGTGATTTTAAAAGAGGGACAAGCTTTTATTTTAGACGCAAAACACCCCGTTGATAAAGGCGATGAAACCCGCGTCGGCATTGCGTATAAAGAATTGCCGCGTGATGTGCGGCGCGGTGACACTTTGCTGTTAGATGATGGGCGGATTGTGTTACATGTCAACAAAGTGGATAGGCATCTTATTGAATGTGAAGTCGTTATCGGCGGGCGTTTATCCAATAACAAAGGCATTAATCGTCAAGGCGGCGGATTGTCCGCAGAAGCGTTAACGCCTAAAGACCGCCAAGACATTCAAATTGCGGCGGATTTACAAGTAGATTATCTCGCTGTTTCATTTCCGCGTGATGAACACGACATCATTGAAGCGCGCAAACTGATGTTAGCGGCGGGCAGTCATGCGGGCATTATTGCCAAAATTGAACGCGCTGAAGCCTTAGCCAATCATGAAGCGATTATTCGCGCATCTGATGCCATCATGGTGGCGCGGGGTGATTTGGGCGTAGAAATTGGCGACGCTGCCCTGCCTGCGGTGCAAAAAATGCTGATTACTAAAGCGCAGAGTTATAACAAAGCGGTGATTACTGCCACGCAAATGATGGAATCCATGATTGAAAGTCCGATACCCACGCGGGCGGAAGTTTCAGACGTTGCGAATGCGGTATTTGATGGGACAGATGCAGTGATGTTATCGGCGGAAACTGCATCAGGACATTATCCAGTGCAAGCGGTCGCGGCAATGGCGCGGGTGTGTCGTGAAGCGGAACGGCAGCCAGTGGCGCGTAAATCGGATTATAGAGTTGAAATGCGTTTTTCGCGCATTGATGAATCGATTGCGATGGCGACGATGTACACTGCGAATCATTTGAGTGTTAAAGCGATTGTTTCTTTAACAGAATCAGGCACAACGACTTTATGGATGTCGCGGATTAATTCAATGATTCCGATTTTTGCTTTTTCACGGCATTTAACAACCTGTCGTAAAGTGGTGTTATATCGCGGTGTTACGCCCGTTCACTTTGATGCGGGGCGGACGTTGGATACATTGGAGATTAATCAACAGATTACGGATGCGTTAAAAAGTCTGGGCAGTGTTAGCGATGGGGATTTAATTATTGTAACCAAAGGCGATTTAAAAGGCATTGCGGGCGGTACAAATGTCATGAAAATCATGAGTGTCGGCGAAAATGCAAGTTTTCCGATTGGGTGATTTGTATAATTAACGTGATAGAAATGTTTGTAGGGTGGAATAGCGAAAGCGTATTCCACCATGAAACGCCGCAAAATTGTCTGAACCCTGTCACTTAATTAATTTATAGCCAACGCACTATAACTGGAGTGCAATAGCTTCAGCTATTGCTAGTGTCGTAACAGGTGAATACTGTTCAATCAAATGGTTAAGAAAGCAATAGCTAAAGCTATTGCACTCCAATTTACGCAATTTAAGGTGCGGTTACTATAATTTCCTTAATTTTTTCATTATGTTAATCAAGAAAATTAAGTGAATTAAGGTTCAGACAATAAGTTTAATATTTCACCCCTCTATCAATTCAATTTCT
>CAZKST010000135.1:0-8600 GCA_964555395.1 uncultured Thiotrichaceae bacterium
GAACCTTAATTCACTTAATTCTCATAATTAACATAATGAAAAAATTAAGAAAATTGCGTTAATTATGCGAATTAGGGTTCAGACAATGTGATGGAATACGCTTCGCTATTCCACCCTACAGTAGAAAAAAATAACAATTACTTAAAAAAACGGATTGTTTTATGTCAGGTAACACACTCGGAAAATTATTTACACTCACCACTTTCGGCGAAAGTCATGGCATTGCTATTGGCGGGATTGTGGATGGCTGCCCACCCAATATGGAATTGTCAGAGGCTGATCTGCAAGTGGATTTAGACCGCCGTCGCCCTGGTACATCGCGCCACACCACACAACGACGTGAAGAAGATAAAGTAAAAATTTTATCGGGGGTATTTGAAGGTAAAACAACAGGTTGTCCTATTGCTTTAGTGATTGAAAACACCGACCAACGCTCCAAAGATTACGATAAAATTAAAACCCAATTTCGCCCTGCTCATGCCGATTATGGTTATTGGCAAAAATACGGCATTCGGGATTATCGCGGCGGCGGACGCTCTTCTGCGCGTGAAACGGCAATTCGGGTGGCAGCGGGCGGCATTGCCAAAAAATATTTATATGAGCGTTATGGGGTACAAATTCGCGGCTATTTAGCCCAATTGGGCCCCATTCGGACAGACGACACGGGCAATTTTTCATGGGAAGAAGTAGAAAATAATGCTTTTTTCTGTCCAGATGCTGCTTTAGTCCCCCAATTAGAACAATACATGGATGATTTGCGCAAAGAAGGAAACTCTATCGGCGCACGAATCACAGTTGTTGCTTCTCATGTGCCCGTTGGTTGGGGTGAACCGATTTTTGACCGTTTAGATGCAGAAATTGCCCATGCCTTAATGAGCATTAACGCGGTGCGTGGCGTAGAAATTGGCGACGGCTTTGACTGCGTAACGCAAAAAGGCACAGAGCACCGCGATGAAATTACGCCAAAAGGCTTTTTAAGCAATCATGCGGGTGGGATTTTAGGCGGGATTTCTACAGGACAAGCGATTGTTGCCAGTCTTGCGTTAAAACCGACTTCTAGTATGCGCATTCCGGGGCGCAGCATTGATACTGACGGCAATCCAACCGAAGTGATTACCACAGGGCGACATGACCCTTGTGTGGGGATTCGGGCAACGCCTATTGCAGAGGCAATGCTGGCATTGGTATTGATGGATCATGCACTGCGCCATCGTGGGCAAAATCATGATGTTATTCCGCCTACGCCAATTGTACCTGCACAAGCTGAAGATTAAATTAATAGAGAATGTTCAATTCATAGTAAAGTCATAATTCTGCTATATATTCGTAATTTTGCTATAGAAAAATTGTAACGAATCTTTTTTTGAATGCTTATAATTCATTTTTAACTTTCATAGATGTATGAAACAACCCGCGCAAGGAGTTTTTGCTCATGTTTAATCCTGCTGAACAATTTGAATCTTTTGTTAAACAAGTTTCCTCGAATTTTCCTTTCCCACAAGGGGCAGTTGAGTTACAAAAAGATTTTGAAAAAAATCTGCGTGTTGCAATGGAAAATGCTTTTCGTCGTATGAATTTAATTACCCGCGAAGAGTTTGACGTGCAAGCAGGCGTATTAGCACGCACCCGCGAAAAATTAGAAGCTTTAGAAACGCGTTTAGATGTTTTAGAAGCTTCTATTCTTGCCGCCCAAACCGCTGCTGCACAAGCGCAAGCACCTGTTGCAACGGTTGTGGATACACCTGTTGTTTCTACGCCTGCCAGTGATAGCGGTTCAGTAGCAAATAGCTAATTTTATTTGTAAATAAGTTATCTGAATTTAGATAAAATAAAAACCTGCTAGGTTTTTGAAACCTAGCAGCTCTGTTAGTTCCCGTTAGCAAATTTAAAAATACTCAACAACTACGTTTCTTGCCTTCCTGTTATTTTAAGGTTGTCCCATGTCATTTGCTGTTGTTCATAGCCGTGCGCAAGTCGGTGTTCAAGCCCTTTCTGTTACGATTGAAGTTCATTTAACCAATGGTTTACCTTCTCTTTCTATTGTCGGTTTACCTGAAGCCGCTGTGAAAGAAAGTAAAGACCGTGTACGCAGTGCGTTATTAAATACCCAGTTCGAATTCCCCATTCAGCGCATCACCCTCAATTTAGCTCCCGCTGATTTACCCAAAGAGGGCGGACGGTTTGATTTAGCCATCGCGCTCGGCATTTTAGCCGCATCGCGCCAAATTCCCGCCGATGTTTTAGACAATTATGAATTTTTAGGCGAATTAACTTTAAGTGGCGAAATCCGCCCCGTGCGGGGCGTGTTACCTTTTACCCTCGCCGCCAAACAAGCCAAACGCCATATTGTTATCCCTGTGCAAAATTTACCAGAAGCGCAGCTCGTCGCTGATGTCACTATTTACCCCGTCAAAGATTTAGCCGAAATTTGCGCACATTTACAAGGCATTACGCCTTTAATACCGATTAAAACCAGTACGCATTCTGTCAGCAATGAGTTTCCAGTACGTCATTATCAAGATTTAAGCGATGTGCATGGACAACACCACGCCAAACGCGCTTTAGAAATTGCCGCCGCTGGGGGACATAATTTGTTAATGATTGGTCCTCCGGGTACGGGCAAAACCATGTTAGCCAGTCGTTTACCTACCATTTTACCGCCTTTAACGGAACAAGAAGCTTTAGAAACCGCCGTTATTGCTTCTATTGCCGCGAATGGTTTTGAAGCCAATCATTGGAAAATTCGCCCATTTCGCACGCCGCATCATACCGCCTCTGGCGTGGCATTGGTCGGTGGTGGCAGTCATCCGCGTCCAGGAGAAATTTCACTGGCGCATCACGGCGTGTTATTTTTAGACGAACTGCCCGAATTTAGCCGCCAAGTATTAGAAGTGTTACGCGAGCCTTTAGAATCTAAAAAAATTGTGATTTCCCGCGCCGCCCGTCAAGCGGAATTCCCCGCGCATTTTCAATTAGTTGCGGCAATGAATCCTTGTCCTTGCGGTTATTTAGGCGATAAACGCTGTCAATGTTCACCCGAACAGGTGCGACGGTATCGGCAAAAAATTTCAGGGCCTTTGCTCGATAGAATTGATTTGCATATTGAAGTTCCCAATTTATCCCGCCAAGATTTAAAACAAGCCCAAAGCACAGAAAACAGTCAAACGGTGCAACGGCGGGTGATTGTTGCGCGTGAACGGCAATTGCAACGGGCAAATAAACCTAACACTTTATTAGACAGTCGAGAAATTGAAAAATTTTGTCAATTAAGTGAAGCTGACGAACGTCTATTAGACAGTGCAATTCAGCGTTTAGGTTTATCAGCGCGGGCGTGGCATCGCATCCTAAAAGTAGCGCGAACAATTGCAGACATGGCAAACAGTGATACCATTCAAACACCGCATCTTGCAGAAGCAATTACTTATCGTCGCCATGAACGACTGATAAATTAAAAACGCCTCTCTTGAATTGCTATTTTCTGCCATGAATGTAAGAAAAATAGCGGTGATTTTCACACTTTATCAAGGCGATGCTGGATGCTCACTTCATTTTAAAAAAAGGAAAAAAATATGCGATTAATTAGTAGTTTAATCGGCTTTGCAATTTTGGCTTTTCTTTTATTGCCATATTACAATGTTTATCAAATTAGCAGTTCTGTGCAAAGTAGTGATTTAGTCACTTTAGCAAAAATGGTAGACTTAGAAGCAGTTCGTAAAGTGCAAAAAACCACTTTGGAACAGCAAGCAAAAAATGCTGCAAACACCTTGGGGATGCAAAACAGTCAAGTCACCAATACTTTACAAGGTGGCTGGGCTTCATTGGGGAATTTAGCGATAGAACAAGTGGTTGATATTAATTGGGTGCGCGCCCAATTACAACCTACGGGCAATCAAACGTTATGGAATGCGATGTCTTATGCTTTTTTTGAATCGCCAACCCGTTTTACAGTACGTTTGGGCGAGTTAGGTAATAATCCTGTTTTTGTTGAATTAACGCTACATGATTGGTCATGGCGCGTTTCTGCGATTTATCGTTAAGTTTTCAATTCTTTATAAGACGAGTGTCTCGCTCGTCTTTTTCTGCTTTCCTTCGGTTTTCTCCTGCTTTTTTTTAAAAACCACATTTCTAGGGGAAAATATGTATTCTTTAATAAAACATTATTTAATAATATTCTTATTATTCTGTTCGCAATTATGTTTTGCCGAATTGCCGCTAACCATCAAATTTAGCCATGTTGTTGCTGCGGATTCCCCTAAAGGAAAAGCTGCCCTGTTTTTTAAACAACGTTTAGAAAGTTTAAGTCAGAATCAAATGCGAGTTGAAGTATATGCCAATAGCACTTTATTTAAAGACCGTGAAGAATTGGAAGCTTTAAAAGAGGGAAAAGTGCAAATTATTGCACCTGCTTTAGCAAAATTTTCAGTATTAGGGATTAAAGAATTTGAATTGTTTGATTTACCTTATTTGTTTAAAAATTATGAGGATGTTCATCAAATCACAGATGGTAAAGTTGGACAATTATTATTTAATAAATTAAGTCAGTATCAAATGCGCGGGTTGGCTTATTGGGATAATGGTTTTAAATCTTTCTCAAGTTGGGCAAAAATTGTACAGCCTAGTGATTTGCAAGGGCTAAAAATCCGTATTCAATCTTCTAAAGTGTTAGAAGCGCAAATTCGCACTTTAAATGCAATTCCCTTAATTATGCCTTTTTCCGAAGTTTATAACGCACTTAGAGAACATTTAGTTGATGCAACCGAAAATCCCCCTTCTAATTTTTACACCCAAAATATGCAGCAAGTTCAACCCTATTTAACTTTAACAGAGCATGGTTATTTAGGATATGCTGTGATTACTTCAGAAATTTTTTGGAAAAGTTTATCAGTAGAACAACAAGCGATTTTTACTAAAGCGATGTATGATGCAACGCATTATGCAAATCAAATTGCTAAAAATGAAAATGAAGAGGCACTTAACAATATTCGCCAAAGTAATTTGACCCAAATTTACACGCCTTCTCCAACAGAACTTCAACGTTTTAAAGAGATTTTGTTGCAAGTGCATAAAGAAAAACAAAATAGAATTGGTAAGGAATTATTAGATTTAGTCTATCAAACCTTACAATTTAAGACGGATTTTTAAATAGTTTCTAATTTGTCTCAATTGCGATAAAAGTTAAAGCTTTTCTTTTAAACATTTAATAAAGTTAATGCTTAAAAGGTATATTAGTATTTTCTTATAAAATTTAAAGCTTTGTTTATTTAAGAAAAATAAAGTAATTTAAAAATAAATACTTTTTTCATTAAAAAATACTTTAAAATTTTAGAAAATCTCTATTATCATTAATGTTTGTTACTGTTATCGCAGAACAAAGAAATGAGCGGGTGTCTTATCTGACACTATAATAATAAACTGCTTAATTTTTAATACTAAAGGAGACCTCATGAAAGGTTTATCTTTGTTTGCAGGCGTGTTAATTGCGTCATTATCCAGCATCGCATTTGCTGCCGATACTATTGTTTTAAAATTTAGCCACGTTGTGGCAAATGATACGCCTAAAGGTAAAGCGGCTGAGTTTTTTAAGAAACGGGCTGAAGAATTAACGGCGGGTAAAGTCAAGGTTGAAGTGTATCCTAACAGCACTTTGTATAAAGACAAAGAAGAGTTAGAAGCGTTGCAATTGGGCGCGGTACAAATGTTAGCCCCCTCTTTGGCAAAATTTGGGCCTTTGGGGGTAAAAGATTTTGAGTTGTTCGATTTGCCTTATATTTTTGATGGTTATGAACAACTTCATACCGTTACCAATGGCGAAGTTGGTAAAAAATTACTGGCAAAATTAGACAGTAAAGGTATTAAAGGTTTAGCATTTTGGGACAATGGTTTTAAATCTTTTTCTGCCAATAAACCCATTAAAACGCCAGCAGATTTGAAAGGCTCAAAAATGCGGATTCAATCTTCTAAAGTGTTAGAAGCGCAAATGCGGGCTTTAGGCGCGTTACCACAAGTATTGGCTTTTTCAGAAGTTTATCAAGCTTTACAAACTGGAGTTGTGGACGGTACAGAAAACCCAATTTCCAATTTATACACTCAAAAAATGCACGAAGTTCAAAAACATTTATCTTTAACTAATCATGGTTATTTAGGGTATGCTGTGATTGCAAATAAAGCATTTTGGGATGGTTTGCCAGCTGATGTGCGTGGTCATTTAGAAACGGCAATGAATGAATCAACTGAATATGCGAATAAGATTGCCAAAGAAGAAAATGATGATGCTTTAGCAAAAGTTAAAGCTTCTGGTAAAACAACAGTGTATGAACCCACTGCTGCGGAAGTTTCAGCCTTTAAGAAAGTTTTAATTCCTGTGCATAAAGAAAAAGAAGACCGTATAGGTAAAGAAACCTTGGAATCGGTTTATAAAGCAACAGGTTTTGACCCTAGCAAATTATAAGTTTCTTTAAAACGTTTGTTGTATTAACTTAATGGTTTTTTCAATTTGTTTTAAACAAGTTTAAACCGTATGGGTTGGATTGCAACAAGCGTTTTTTCTTTTCAGGAGTTTTAAGCATCATGCTTAAATCAGTTTATCATTATTTCAATCTTTCTTTAAATCATTTGGAAGAATTGATTATTACCCTTTTAATGGGTAGTGCTACGTTATTAATTTTTATTGCGGTTTTACATCGTTATTTATCTGGCTATGCCATTCCAGGCTTACAAGACGCTTTGTTATCTATCAATTTAAGCTGGGCACAAGAATTGTGTATCTATATGTTTATTTGGATGGCAAAATTCGGCGCGGCGTATGGGGTGCGTACAGGAATTCATGTTGGCGTGGACGTTGTTATTAATCGTTTATCGGATGAAAATCGAGCAAGAGCGGTATTATTTGGTTTAGTTGCGGGTGCATTTTTTACAGGAACAATTGGTACATTAGGAGCGCAATTTGTGTGGGAAATTGCGCATACTGAACAAACTTCACCTGATATGGAAATTCCGATGTGGTGGGTTTATATGGCGTTGCCTTTAGGTTCTTATTTAATGTGTTTTCGTTTTTTACAGTCCACTTATCAATTTTGGACAACGGGTGAATTGCCACATCATGACCATGGGCATGTAGAGGGCTTAGAAGATGAAACTAAAGAACGCATTGTATTGTTAGGGGAAGCGGTAGAGGTTGCGGAAGAAAAAGAACATGCGCACGCGGGACTTACAGAGAAACAGTGGGAAGAGCATCATCCCCACGGACATCCGCAAGGACATTCAAACAATAGTCCTGATAACCGTCCTAAAGGAGATTAAGCCATGAGTGCATTAATTATTTTTGGATTATTAATTGTCCTTATGTTGACGGGGATGCCCATTTCTATCGCGTTGGGTTTAACCGTGTTAACCTTTTTCGTAACCATGACTCAAGTACCTATTGAGTCAGTGGCGATGAAATTATTCACGGGGATTGAAAAATTTGAAATTATGGCGATTCCCTTCTTTATTTTAGCGGGGAACTTTTTAACCCACGGTGGCGTGGCGCGGCGAATGATTCGCTTTGCAACAACTTTAGTCGGTCATTGGCATGGGGGTTTAGGTTTAGCAGGGGTGGTTGCCTGTGCATTGTTTGCCGCAATTTCAGGCTCTTCTCCTGCAACAGTGGTTGCAATTGGCTCAATTTTATTACCCGCTATGTTAAAAGCAGGCTTTCCCGCCCGTTTTGGTGCTGGGGTGATTACGACTTCAGGCGCGTTAGGAATTTTAATTCCGCCATCTTTGGTAATGGTCATGTACTCGGTATCAACCAATACATCGGTTGGTGCGTTATTTATGGCGGGGGTTATTCCGGGGATTTTATTAGCCGTTGCCTTAGGGGTGACAACTTGGTATAGAGCTTGGAAATTTAATTATCCTCGTCAACCGCGTGCAACATGGGGCGAAACCCTGCGCGCTTTTAAAGAGTCTATTTGGGGATTATCTTTAGTATTGGTCGTTATGGGGGGCATTTATTCAGGCATCTTCACCCCAACTGAAGCTGCGGCTATGAGTGCTGTGTATGCGTTTTTTGTTGCAGTCTTTGTTTACAAAGACATGGGCATTAAACAAGTGCCCAAAGTGTTATTAGACTCTGCCAATATGTCGGCGATGTTGTTATACATCATCACAAACGCAGTATTATTCTCTTTCTTAATGACCCATGAAAATATCCCACAAGCCTTTGCGGATAGCTTGTTAAGCACAGGTATGGGACAAATTGCCTTTTTATTAGCGGTCAACGTGATTTTATTAATCGCGGGCAACTTCATGGAGCCCACGTCTATTGTATTGATTATGGCTCCGATTTTATTCCCTGTTGCGATGCAATTAGGCATTGACCCTGTGCATTTTGGGATTTTAATCGTTGTAAATATGGAAGTGGGAATGTGTCATCCGCCCGTTGGCTTAAACTTATATGTTGCTTCAGGCATTACCCGCATGGGGATTACTGAATTAACCATTGCGGTTTGGCCTTGGTTATTAACCATGTTAGGTTTCTTATTGTTAGTTACCTACTATCCACCTTTATCTTTATGGTTGCCTAAGATGATGGGATTAATATAATTTGAGCTGAAATC
>CAZKST010000136.1:0-8545 GCA_964555395.1 uncultured Thiotrichaceae bacterium
ACTAAAATGGTGACTTGTCCTTGTACACTTTCAATCGCTAAACGTAAGTCTGCAATTAAAGTTTCTACGGTCTTAAAATGTTGTCCTTGTGAACCAAATGTTTCTAATGCGTAGGGGCTCATATTGCCTAATGTCCACAGCCGTTCAAAGCCTAGACGGTGGGCTTGCTCGCCTGCTTGGGCGTGAAAGAGTGCGCTGTCTTCGCCTAATTCGTTCATATCGCCTAATACAAGCCAGCACGCTGATGAAGTGGATGCAACGGTTTGTAATGCTGCTAATAAAGAAGCAGGATTTGCGTTGTAAGTGTCATCAATCACAGTGCAACCAAGCAAACCTTGTTTGCGTTGTAAACGTCCTTTGACTGAGTGCAAGCTGTGCAAACCTTGTTGTACATTGTCTAATGAGCAACCACAGGCTAATGCTGCCGCCGTCGCGGCTAGAGCATTCATAACATTATGTCGCCCTAAAAGCGGCAATTGCACTGTGATTGAGCCTAAATCAGTATGTAGCACAAATTCGCTACCTGTGGCGGTGGATTGAATCGCGCTGGCAGTCACTTCTGCTGCTCGTGTTAAGCCAAAGCGGACAATACGCCGTTGTTTGCCATCTTTTTCATTGTAGCGAATTACCATTGTTTGCCAGTGTTCAGCATATAGGTCGTCTGCATTAATAATGGCTGTGCCTTGCGCTTGTAATCCGTAGAAAATTTCGCCTTTTGTTAAAGCAACATTGTCTAGTGAACCAAAGCCTGCCAAATGGGCTGCCGCGCATTGGGTCACGATGGCGACAGTCGGCTCGGCAAGTTGGGTTAAATATAAAATGTCTTGCAAACGACTCGCACCCATTTCTACAACGGCGAATTGATGCCCTGCATGTAAGTTGAATAGTGTTAGTGGTACGCCGATTTCATTATTTAAATTGCCTTCGGTCGCTAGCGTTGTGCCGCGTTGCGCTAAAATCGCCGCGAGCATTTCTTTGGTCGTGGTTTTGCCGTTGCTACCCGTTAAAGCAACTAAATGAGAGAGTGGTTGTTGTAATCGCCAATAATGTCCTAATTGTCCTAATGCAATCAGGGTATTAGAAACTTGTAATAGCGGAAAATTGGGCACGTCAGTTTGCGGTTGTTGCACAAGGGCGGCAATCGCGCCACGGGCGGCAATGTCGGTAATAAATTGATGTCCATCAAAACGCCCGCCTTTTAGTGCAACAAATAATTGTCCCGCTGTTAAACGACGGCTATCTGTGCATATTCCTTCAAAAAATAAAGATTTTTTAGTTAAATGATGGGTTAATAAAGAACCATCACTTTGTAAATGTGGAAGATTACAATGCGGAAAAGGCATTTGTAACGCGCTTAAAGTTTGCTCTAAAGTCAATGAAATCATAAAAACAATTTTGTGTGAATGTCTGCGTTATGAATGGTAAGATAGCGGGCTTGTCCGTATTATCAACAGACTTGGCATAAAACCTGACCCAACAACGGATAAATACAAATTACATAACAACACAGCAGCGGTCTAACGAGGGAAACGATGTTACTTTGGCTCAGTTATTATTTAGAACAATTTTACAGTGGTTTTAATGTGTTTCAATATTTAACTCTCCGTGCGGTGTTGGGCGCGTTAACTGCGTTTTTTGTCGCGTTGTTAATGGGACCGAAATTAATTCAAACGTTAAAAATGAATCAAATTGGGCAAAGTGTGCGTAAAGAGGGCCCCCAAAGCCATTACAGTAAATCAGGCACACCGACGATGGGCGGTGCATTAATTTTAGTCGCCATTACAGCAAGCACTTTAATGTGGGCAAATTTAGAAAACCGCTTTATTTGGATTGTGTTAATTGTTACTTTGCTTTTTGGTTCAATTGGTTGGGTGGATGATTATCGTAAAGTGATTTTTAAAGACCCTAAAGGACTACCCGCCCGTTATAAGTATTTATGGCAGTCTATTTTCGGCGGTGCGGCGGCTGTGGTGTTATATCTCACTGCGCAATCTCCTGCTGAAACACAGTTAATTGTACCGTTTTTTAAACATGTCGTATTTAATTTGCCCGTCTGGTTATATATTTTATTGGTTTACTTTGTAATTGTCGGCACAAGTAACGCGGTTAATTTAACCGATGGTTTAGATGGTTTAGCCATTTTACCGACGGTATTAGTAGGGGGCGCATTAGGTATTTTTGCTTATTTAACAGGGCATTCCGTTTTTTCTAATTATTTGAGCATTCCTCATATTGTGGGCACGGGCGAATTAGTCGTTTTTTGCGGTGCGATTGTTGGCGCGGGCTTAGGTTTTTTATGGTTCAACACTTATCCTGCGCAAGTATTTATGGGCGACGTGGGCGCGCTTGCACTTGGCGCAGCATTGGGGACAATTGCGGTGATTGTGCGACAAGAGTTAGTCCTTTTCATCATGGGCGGCATTTTTGTAATGGAAACTATCTCTGTTATTTTACAAGTCGCCTCATTTAAATTAACGGGACGACGGATTTTTAGAATGGCACCGCTGCATCATCATTTTGAATTACAAGGCTGGCCTGAGCCGCGTGTCAGTGTGCGTTTTTGGATTATTACCGTTATTTTAGTTTTGATTGGTTTAGCGACATTGAAAATTCGTTAATTTTATACTCCTGCTTAGGGATTGGGGCGCATTTTATGGAAAGCATTTTATTAGCCATCACGTTTATAATTGGTATGTTTTTACCCATGCAAGCGGGCATTAATGGCTCACTTGGTAAAATGATTGGAAATCCTGTTGGCGCGGCATTAATATCCTTTGCAGTCGGCACATTAGCTTTATCACTCTATTATGTTACAACCCAAAAACTTGCTGCTTTAGAAGTATTAAAAATAATTCCTTGGTGGATGTGGACGGGGGGATTATTAGGCGCGGTATATGTCGCGGTTGCGGCGATTGTGGCGCATAAAATCGGCGCGAGTTCCTTAATTATGTTCACTGTCGCTGGACAAATGTTAGCAGCATTGATACTTGACCATTATGGATTAATTGGTTTTCCAGAACACCCCATTAACTTCTGGCGACTCGTCGGCGCAGGCTGTTTAGTGGTGGGGGTGGTGTTGATTCGGGTATACTGATTACCATAAGCTTATATGTGAATTAGATTTTAATTGAAGATTGTTTTTATTTTAAAGAGCTTTTTTTATAATTTAAAAGCTCTTTTTTACTATAATTTAAATTTATCACTTATAAAATCCTTCAAATAAAGTCTATAAAAATCACAAGAAACAAAAAGGTAATAAATTTTATGAATGCAATTCTGAAAGAAGAAATTAATCTAAAATTAACAGGGGAAAATATATCCTTAGAAACGATTGATGCGCTCGAGATTGCTAAATTTATTATTTCTTTCATTGAAACTCTTAAACCTTTAGTAGGAAAAGAAGAAGATATACCTTGTTTAATGCTACAAGAAATAAAACAAGGTAGCATCGATTTCATTTTTGCTACGCAACATCCAAAAACTAAATGGGCTTATTCACAAGTTACGCATAGTCTTTCAACAAATAACTACTATGATTTACCTGCACAATCTATTCAACATTTAAGAAATTTATCTAATCAAATAAAGAAATTAAATTGCTCTGTTATTTTTTATGATACACACCATAAATGTACAGCTGAAATAACGCCTTCTATAAATATAAAAATACCTGAGATAGTTTATATTGAGGGAGAAACCACGCTTTATGGTTATATTGAAAATGTTGGCGGAAAAAAACCACAAGTTAGAATAACACTCACTAATGGAAAAAAGCTTATCTGTAAAATTAACGATAAAGAAAAAATTAGAAAGTTAGGCGCATTGATATATACAGAAGTCGGATTGGTAGGAATTGCTAAATGGCAGATGCCTGAAATGGAAATAATAGATTTTGAAATTCAAGAAATTTTAGAGTATCGAGAAAGCTCTATTTTTGAAACAATGAATACACTGTCAAAAATAGCAGGTGATTCATTTGATAGTTTAGATGTTAATAGTTGGATTGCTGAAATTAGAGGTCATGACGCATGAAAAAAAATATTGTTTGTTTAGACACCAATATTTTAATTTGGGGGATTCAAAAAATTGCTTTACCTGAATATCAAGACAGAATAGAAAGAGCACAATTACTATTTAAACAACTTCATCAAGATAAAGCAGAAATTATGATTCCCTCTGTAGTTTTATCAGAGTTCATGATGAAAATTGAAAAAAAAGAAATTCCTAGGTTGCTTAAAGAAATTCAAAAAAATTGTAAAATTTATTCTTTTGATGCAGTAGCAGCATTTAAACTAGCTGATATTTTTCGAAATATAAAAGCTAATAAAACGTATGAGGAATTACAAACACTTGGAATTACAAGACAATGTATCAAATTTGATAGTATGATTGTGGCTACTGCAGTTATTCAAAACTCGTCAGTTATTTATACAGAGGATAAAGGCGTTAAAAAAATTGCTGAAAAAGAAGGAATAGAAACTAAAGAACTACCTGAAATAACTTCCGAACTCTCTCAAACTACGCCTGATTTAAATGTATTTCCAACAACAAATAAGACACTTCAGTAAGTATAAATGATTTTAAATAAGTGTAATTTTATCAGCCCTATAATTTTCTCATTCAGAGATATAGTTATTGAGTTAAAGATTACACAATTAATAGAGTATGATTTCTGCTTTTACTTTCCTTAACTTTGTAAATGAAATTTATTTCAAAATTGAAATATCTTAATTTTATAATAACACAAATTATTAATCTTTGTGATTCTAAAAAACCTAAAGTTAAAATTGAGGAACACATCAATGACCGTATTAGAACAACTCGCCGAAGTGTTAGAACAGCGTAAAGCTGCCGCGCCTGAAAAATCCTATGTCGCCAGTCTTTACGCTAAAGGCTTAGATACGATTTTAAAAAAAGTCGGCGAAGAAGCCACTGAAGTCGTGATTGCAGGGAAAAATGGACAAGCTGAACCTTTAATCCATGAAGTTGCAGATTTGTGGTTTCATAGTTTAGTCTTATTAGCACACTATAATTTAAGCCCTAATGATGTTTTAGATGAATTAGACCGCCGTTTTGGTTTATCAGGCTTGATTGAAAAAGCGCAACGTCAACAACCTTAAGTATTTGTTAATCGTTGCTTGTTGGTTTCCTGCTTTAATAGCCAATTCTGAATTGATAAAATGAGAACTCTACACTATGAAAACTGATGCTAATTGTATTTTTTGTAAAATAGCGGCGGGACAAATTCCTTCTACACAAGTGTATAGCGATGACCAAGTTATCGTTTTTAAAGATATTAATCCTAGAGCTGAGGTGCATTTATTAGTTGTACCGCGTGAGCATATTGTGAGTTTGGCAGAGTTGGAAGAGTCACATCGGGATTTGATGGGACACATTATGTTGTTATTGCCTAAATTAGCTTTGCAAATGGGCTTAAACGACGGTTTTCGTACTATCATTAATACAGGCAAGGGCGGTGGGCAGGAAGTTTTCCACCTCCATGTCCATTTACTCGGCGGTGCTGGGTTAAAAGGTGTAGGGTTCAATGGCGCGATGTAATTCCGCCAATTCTTTTTTTTGATAAGGAAACAGTATAATGGGCATCGGCATTTGGGAATTGTTGATTATTTTAGTCATCGTTGCGTTATTGTTCGGAACTTCTAAATTACGCAATATCGGTGGCGATTTGGGTTCTGCCATTAAAAACTTTCGCGGTGCGATGAAAGAAGGTGAAGACAGTGCAAATGAAGCCGCTAAAAATGCCCAAGTCACGAATAATAATTCTGTGATTGATGGTCAAGTTTCTTCTAAACAGCATGAATCGCGCTAATTTTAGTTATTAATGAGGCAACAACATGTTTGAAGTCGGTTTTTTAGAATTGGTGCTCATTGGTGTTGTTGCATTATTGGTTTTTGGTCCTGAAAAATTACCGAGCGTAATGCGTACGGTGGGATTTTGGGTGGGACGTATGCGGGCAATGGTAAATAGCGTTAAAGAAGATATTGACCGTGAATTGCGTTTGCAAGAAATGGAGCAACGTTTAAAACATTTTGAAGAGGAACATAGACTTAATGAATTGGTCAATGAGCCTAAAAAAGTGACGATGGAATTAAATCAATCTTTGAGTCAATTAACTGCGATTCAAACGCCAGAAACACCTGCTATTGCCGCTCATGAAACAGTAGCGGTAAGCTCTGCGCCTGTTGCACCTGCTGATGCTGCTGTTAAAACGGCGAATCCTGCGCAACCCTCTTAAAATTACCACGCAATTTGTTAACCCTTTGATTAAGCTGCCATGAGTTCTACCCCGCCAGAAGCCCCCCTAAATATGCCGTTTTTAGAACATTTATTAGAGCTAAGAACGCGCTTATTACATATTGTCATTGCCATTGCGGTGGTTTTATGTGTTTTAATGCCTTTTTCCTACGATTTATTTTCTTTACTCGCTGACCCATTGTTGCGTTTTATGCCACAAGGGGCGCAGATGATTGCGATTGATGTCGCCTCGCCTTTTTTTATTCCCTTTAAATTAACTTTAGTATTAGCGGTTACTTTATGTGTGCCGTATATTGCTTATCAGGTATGGGCTTTTATTGCACCGGGGTTATATCAACATGAGAAAAAATTAGTTTACCCCGTGTTAGTTTCTAGTACAGTTTTATTTTATTTGGGAATGCTGTTTGCCTATTTTATTGTTTTTCCAGTAATTTTTAATTTTATGCTAAGTGTTACGCCGCAAGGTGTAACCATGATGACCGATATCACGCGCTATTTAGATTTCGTGTTGGTGATGTTTTTAGCTTTTGGGCTGACTTTTGAAATTCCCGTTGCGACTTTGATTTTAGTCCGAGTAGGGTTAGTCACCACACAAACCTTGTCACAACAACGCTCGTATGTGATTGTTGCTTCATTTGTGATTGGTGCGATTTTTAGTCCGCCTGATGTCGTTTCACAAACTTTGTTAGCATTACCGATGTGGATATTATTTGAAGTTGGTTTATTGATTGCGCGCATTTTAGAAAAACGCACAAATACCGCCGCAAACTTACCCAGCGTTTCGCCCGAAAAAGACGAATCAAAACTGTCTTAACTCTTTATTTTGACGATAGTATTATGAGAGCATCAAAACATTTTCCCAGCACGCCACTGACTGCGACCGAAAAACGTACCATTATGGCACTTGCCAGTGTCATGAGTCTGCGGATGTTAGGTTTGTTTATGATTTTGCCGGTATTTTCGCTTTATGCGCAGCATTTATCGGGCGTTACTCCTACTTTAGTCGGTTTAGCGATTGGGATGTATGGTTTAACCCAAGCCATTTTACAAATTCCCTTTGGTTTTTTATCAGACCGCTATGGACGCAAACCTTTAATTTATATTGGTTTAATTTTGTTCGCGTTAGGCAGTGCTTTGGCGGCTGTTTCTACTTCTATTTGGGGCGTAATTATTGGGCGTGCCTTACAAGGCGGCGGGGCAATCGCGGCGGTAATTTTAGCGTTGGCGGCGGATTTAACCCGCGAAGAACACCGCACAAAAACCATGGCAATCATTGGCATGAGTATTGGCTTAGCTTTCATGCTGGCTTTAGTGTTAGGACCTTTATTAAATGCGTGGATTGGCGTTAATGGGATTTTTTGGGTGATTGCTGTATTAGCTTTGCTTGCTTTAGCCATTATTCACTGGATAGTTCCCGAACCTGTCGGCGTGTATGTACGACGCGATGCTGAAACTGTTACCGAACAATTTCAACGTGTTTTAACAGACCCGCAATTATTGCGTTTAGATATTGGTATTTTGTTGTTACATTTGAGCTTAACCGCTACTTTTGTCGTTTTACCTTTATCTTTAAAGAGTTTGCTTGCACCGCAATTGCATTGGCAAGTGTATTTAGGCGTTATCATTGCGTCAGTGATTAGCATGATGCCCTTTATGATGATTGCTGAACGTTATCGGCAGATAAAACCCGTTTTTGTGGGGGCAATTGCTGTAATGGCATTGTCGCAAGCTTTGTTTAGTTATACGCATCAACACTTAGCTTCTTTAGTTTTTATGCTGTATTTGTTTTTTACCGCATTTATTTTATTAGAAGCAATGTTACCTTCACTTATCAGCAAAGTTGCGCCTGCGGATAGCAAAGGCACAGCCATGGGAATTTATACCAGTGCTCAATTTTTCGGGGCGTTTGTTGGAGGCGTTGCGGGGGGCTGGTTACATGAACACTATGAAATTTCAACAGTTTTCAATGTTTGTGCTTTATTGACATTATTATGGTTATTGGTTGCTAGCAGTATGCGCAAACCGCGTTATTTAACCAGTCAATTGCTCAATATTGGACAATTAGATAAACAACGCGCAGAAGAATTAACCGAAAAATTGCTAAGTGTGACAGGCGTTGCCGAAGTAGTAATTATTTTAGAAGAAGGGGTGGCGTATTTAAAAGTAGATGAAAGTCAATTAGATATCGCCGCGCTTGACGCATTTTCTGCGGAGCATGGTTAATCAATCTGAATTTTGAACTTGTTTCAATGAGACCTGCTAGGTTTT
>CAZKST010000137.1:0-8380 GCA_964555395.1 uncultured Thiotrichaceae bacterium
TATGAGCACCCTCGACCAACATTCTTTTATTGCGAGTCTTTCGCCCTTTAATCGTCTTTTAGCCCCTGAATTAGAAAGCGTTGCTCAAACAATGGACATTGCTTATTTTAAAGTTGGCGATGTTTTAATGACACCTAATAGTAATCCAGAGTTTCTTTATCTCATCATTAAAGGCGTTGTCCATGAAATGAATGAAGATGAAATGGTGTCTGTTTATGCAAAACAAGATTCTTTTGATGCCATGTCTTTAATTGAAGGACACAGTAAACATACTTTTGTTGTGCATGAAGAATTGATTTGTTATTTATTGCCTAAAGCTATTTTCTTAAATCTCATTCAACAAAATAAAACTTTTCAGAATTTTTATTATCAAAATCTTACCGCCCGTTTGAATGATTTAATTGAACAACGTAATCGTAAAGAAGTCGCGGCGTTTATGGTGGCGAAAATCGGCGATGCGTATATTCAACCGCCCGTGTTTATTGAGGCAAATATACCAATTCATCAAGCCGTTAAAATGATGCGTGAACATAAAATCATGGCGTTATTGGTAAAACGGGAAAGCGATGTAGGCATTATGACGGATACCGATGTGGTTAATCACACGGTATTAAAACGGGTGAGCATTGATGAGCCTGTTGAGAAAATCGCGACGTTTAATTTAATTGGTGTTAAAACCGATGATTTCTTATTTAATGCTAATTTGTTAATGACTAAGAATTCCATTGAGCATTTAATTGTCTATAACAAAGAAAGTGAAATTGAAGGGATTTTAAATCAAGTAGATTTGTTAAGTTATTTCTCTACCCATTCGCATTTGGTCGCGGTGCAAATTGAGCGAGCAACGACACCTGAGCAGTTGAAAAAAGCCAGTCAAATGGTTGTTAGTATGATTCAGTCTCTTTATAGTCGTGGCGTAAAAGTGCGCTTTGTTGCTCAATTAGTCAGTGAATTGAATAAGAAAGTATTTGAGAAACTGTATCGTTTAATTGCACCGCCTGAGTTAGTAGAAAATTCGTGTTTTTTAGTTATGGGTAGTGAAGGACGGGAAGAGCAAATTTTAAAGACTGACCAAGATAATGCCATTATTTTGCGTGATGGTTTTGAATTCCCCGCCATTGAGGAAATTGCTAAGAAAATTACAACAATGCTCATTGAGTTTGGTTATCCACCGTGTAAAGGCAATATCATGGTGAGTAATCCATATTGGTGCAAATCTTTAAAAGCTTTTCAAAATGAAATTTTTGAGTGGATTGATAAACCTTCTGAAGAAGCTTTAATGAATTTGGCAATTTTTTATGATAGCCAAGTCGTAGCAGGTGATGCGAGTTTATTAGATGCTGCAAAAGCTTATTTGTATCGTTTGTTGCAAGATAATCGAATTTTCTTTGGTAGTTTTGCCCGTCCAACTTTGGCGTTTGAAACACCGTTAAGTTGGTTTGAGGGATTCATCGTTGAGAAAACAGGGCGTAAAGATGAATTAGATTTGAAAAAAGGCGGCATTTTCCCAATTGTGCATGGGGTGCGCAGTTTAGCGTTAGAAAATCGTTTAACCGTAAGTAATACGATTGAGCGGATTAAAATCTTGCGCGATAACAATGTGCTGGATAAGGATTTTGCAATTGAGTTAATCGAAGCCTTTGCTTTTATGGTTTCTATCCGTTTAGATTCGGAATTAGAAAAAGTTGCACGGCATGAGCGTTATGATAACTACATTAAACCCGATGAGTTAAACAAATTGGAGCGCGATTTATTAAAAGATTCTTTTAAAATCGTTAATGAATTTAAGAAACTTATTACTCATCATTTCCGTTTAAATATGGTGTCATAATGTTTGATTTTCTCGATAAACGTCAGCGGGAGCGTAAGCGGTTAAAAGATGAGCGTTTTGCGTTTTTATTTGAGCCGCCAAGTGATGATTTTGTCATTTGCTTTGATTGTGAAAGCAGTAGTTTAGATACTAAACAAGCTGAAATTTTATCATTAGCGGCGGTCTGTGTTGATGGTAATAAAGTATTGACCAGTCGGCGGGTTGAGTTATTTGTAAAACCTGAGTCGCCATTGGATATAGAAACCATTAAGAAATTGCATTTGCGTGAATGTGATTTGGAAAATGGGATTGAAGTAAATACTGCAATTATTCAGTTTCTTGAGTTTATTGGCTCGCGTCCTTTGGTGGGCTATTTTGTGGATTTTCAAATTGAAATGATTAATAAATATTTGAAGCCGTTGTTAGGTATTGAATTACCTAATCCACAAATTGATGTTTCGGGTTTGTTTTATGATAAAAAATATGGGGTAAACAATACCCGTTTGCCGCAGGTAGATTTGCGTTTTGATAGCATCATGCAAGAATTGGAATTGCCGCATTTAGGAAAGCATGATGCCTATAACGATAGTTTAATGATTGCTTTAATGTACATTAAGTTGCAGCATTGGGATAAAAGTCGTTAGCTTAAAGGGCATCGCTATTTTGCGCATTCAAGATTTAATCTTGCTTTATATACAATTTAGCGGAGATTCAGCGCAAAATAGAAGTGAATTTAGATTTTATGGGCTAAAAGATTGACTAAAATAACGCCTGTATTATGATTGTCGGTTTTAGTTTGTAATGCTTAACTAATTGCTTGATTGCTACGCATCGGTCACATAAAGATTAAAATAATTGACTTATAAACAAAGTCGTTATGATTGATTGCCGTAGCCTATACTGATGAGAATAACAAAGATATGGCACTAATAGTACAAAAGTACGGTGGCACTTCAGTCGGAACGGTGGATCGGATTAAGAATGTCGCCGAACGGGTGATTGCAGCACGCGCAAAAGGGAATCAGTTGGTAATTGTGGTTTCGGCGATGAGCGGAGAAACTAACCGTTTACTGGGCTTAGCTAAAAGTATTACGGATTCCCCTAGTCCGCGTGAGTTGGATGTAATCGCCTCCACGGGTGAGCAAGTGACCATTGGTTTATTGGCGATTGCGTTAGAAGCGCGGGGTTGTCCTGCACGTTCTTATACGGGTACACAGGTAAAAATTTTAACCGATAGCGCATTTACCAAAGCGCGGATTGTCAATATTGACGACCACAATATGCGGCGGGATTTGGATGAAGGCAAAGTCGTTATTGTTGCTGGTTTCCAAGGGGCTGATGAGTACGGCAATCTTACAACGTTAGGGCGCGGCGGTTCTGATACGACAGCTGTTGCTTTAGCGGTGGCGTTAAAAGCGGATGAATGTCAAATCTATACTGATGTGGATGGTGTCTATACGACTGACCCACGCATTGTGCCTAAAGCACGGCGATTGCCAAAAATCAGTTTTGAAGAAATGTTAGAGATGGCAAGTTTAGGTTCTAAAGTGATGCAAATTCGTTCTGTGGAATTTGCCAGCAAATATAATATGCCTATTCGGGTGCTGTCTTCGTTTGAAAGTGAATGTGAAGGTACATTAATTTGTCCCGAGGATGAAACAATGGAGCAAGTTTTAATCTCTGGTATTGCGTTTAATAAAGATGAAGCCAAAATTACTATTATAGGTGTGCCTGATCGTCCAGGTATTGCTTACCACATTTTAGGAAAAGTGGCGGAATCAAACATTGAAGTGGATATGATTGTTCAAAATATGTCCGATGATGGTAAATATACCGATTTTACCTTTACCGTTCATCGTAATGATTTCAAAAAAGCCAGCGAAATTGTTAATCAAGTCGCCGTTGATTTAGGTGCAAAAGGAGTCACGGGCGACGACAAGATTGTTAAAATTTCCTTAGTGGGTGTTGGGATGCGTTCTCATGCGGGCATCGCCAGCAAAATGTTTAAGGCTTTAGCAGATGAAGGCATTAACATTCAAATGATTTCTACATCAGAAATCAAAATTTCAGTAGTCGTAGATGAGAAGTATCTTGAATTGGGCGTGCGTGTGCTGCATGACGCTTTCAAATTAGAGGAAGCTACTCCTACAGCATAAATGCTGACCATTAAGCCGCAACTACGACTTAGACTTAAATGCGCAATTAGGGAGGAAAGTCGTTATGTTGATTTTGACAAGGCGTGTGGGAGAGTCATTAATGGTCGGGGATGAGATCATTGTGACAGTGTTAGGCATTAAAGGAAATCAGGTACGATTAGGTGTCAACGCTCCCAAAGAGGTTGCTGTTCATCGTGAAGAAATTTATCAACGAATTCAACGTGAAAAATCACAATCTTCTGATTTAGCTGTTGAATCCGTTGTCGCTCAATCATAGCGATATTTCTTCTAGGAAGAATAAAGTCTGCATTCCATTCGTCTTGACGATTGCAATTACAGGAATGGTAGTTGCGGAGTTTATAGGTCTGTTAAGAACTTAAGATTTGTGCTTTTTTAGCTAAACGTTCCGCCTGCCGCTTACGCCAAGCATGGCGGACGTGTAAACGCCAGAAAAATTGTACTAAGAAATAACCTACTGAAGCAGTTAAGCAGGCAACAATAAATAATCCAAGTAATAAAGGTTGCCACATCGTTTCTAATAAGCGCGTTATCCATTCTACAGAAAACTCGAAATGTCCTAAGCTATCTATAGGGCAAGAAAGAAGTTTACAACCAATCACATAAGATAAGTAATAAAGAGGAGGGACGGTAATAGGATTGGTTAACCATACTAAAGCAATGCCTAAAGGTAAATTCACGCGAAAGATAATTGCAAATAGGGCAGCAATTCCCATTTGCATCGGCAGTGGAATAAATGCCGCAAATAACCCTGAAGCCATTCCACCAGATAAAGAACGTCGGTTAAGATGCCACAAATTGGGGTCGTGAAGTAGCTTGCCTAAAAACTGTAAACTTGGATGCGTTTTAATGGTTTCATAGTCAGGAAGCCAACGTTTAAAAATTTTCTTTGCCATATTACTTAAGTTTCGTGGTTTGATAAAAGCCGAAATTACTACGTCTAGGACACAAAAGTTGTTGATATGCAGCGTGCGACCTTGCTATTTTTGGGAGCAATAACGCTATGCCAAAACTTGTCTAGTTTGCCAAGTCCATCTGTTGTGTGGGGTTTAGCCGTCATAACTTTCTTTTTGGGCTGGGCGCGCCAATGGTATAGCTTAATCTTTTGTTTAGGGCTTCTGTGGGCAATTGGATATGCCCAACTGGTAATGCAGCAACAGCTCCCCACTCAATTCGCCCATCAATCTGTTGAAGTTGTTGGTACAATTATTAGCATACCACAGCAACGTTCTTGTGGATTGCAATTTTTCTTTGAGATTTCAAAGATTACAATAAATTCACATCATTCAAAAAGTACAACTCCTCAACCTGTCACTCATAATTTATCAGAAAATTCTGTTTATTTATTATCCCAAGCGTTGCGCACAAAAATTCATTGGAGTTCAGAAAAGTCCACTGACTCAAATACTACGCTTCCACATTTACAAGCGGGACAACGCTGGCAAATGTCAGTCCGTTTATATCCGTTACGCGGTTTTAGCAATCCTACTTACTATGATTATCATGCTTTTTCTTTTCAACAACAATTACAAGCAACGGGGTATGTCTTAAATCATAGCAAACCGCAATTGCTCAGCACACAATACACATTTGAAAGCTTTAGACAATATTTATTTGAGCGAATGCAGGCAATTTTTCAACGGGAAAATCTCGCCTTTGCGGGTATTTTGACAGCATTAGCTTTAGGGGAACAACAAGGCATCTCGCCCGAACAATGGACAGTGTTAAACAAAACAGGCGTGGGGCATTTAATTTCCATTTCAGGGTCACATGTCAGTGTTTTAGCAGGTTTATGCTTTGTTTTGCTTCTAAAAGTTATCGGTTTTTTTCCAAAATTGTTGTTACACATTCCCGCGCATCGCTGGGCAGCAATTGGCAGCATGTTATTAACACTGTTTTACGCTTTACTCGCAGGGTTTAGCATTCCTACTCAACGCGCTTGCATTATGGTGTGGGCTGTGATGGCGAGCTGGTTAGTGCCGATGGTTTTTAGCTTAAGCCAACGCTTAATGTTTGCCTTGCTGATAGTGTTGCTATTTCAGCCGCTTGCCGTGCTTTCGCAAGGATTTTGGCTGTCTTTTTTTGCCATTGCCCTGATTTTATATGCACATCAAGGACGACGGATACTGGCAACTTCCGCCGCACCGCTCAAAGTATTCACCGCGAATCAAACTGTTGTCACCCAAACGGCTGGGAAAATTTTCACATTCTCCCGCCAACAACTCTATGAATACAGCATTTTATACGGACAATATTTCAAAAAACGCATTCCTGAGCTTGTGCGAGAATTTAATCATCTGCAAATCGCCATCACGGTCGGCATGATACCGCTGAGTTTATTGTTTTTCGGTTATTTTTCGCTGAGTGGATTACTGGCGAATGCGCTCGCAATTCCGCTGGTAACGCTCATTATTGTCCCTTTATTGTTAATCACTTTGCTTAGTTTTAGCTTTTTTGAACAAGGATTTACCGTTTGTCTAAAACTCGCCGTTTTTGCATGGCAATTATTATGGGATAATGTTTTAACTCCGCTCGCCGCTTTACAATTAGCGACAGTATCCACCACAGCATTAACGCCATGGACGACGGTAATTGGATTTATCGGAATTGCTTTAATTTTGTTACCGCGTGGCATTTTGCCTGTATCTGTCAAACTCGCGTGGTTGCTTCCCCTGTTTTTTAGTGCGCCCGCTGCATTAAAAACAGGACAAATGGAATTCACTTTACTGGATGTAGGGCAGGGATTAGCTGTGTTATTGCGAACGGCACAACACAATTTACTGTATGACAGCGGCGATGCTTCCCCGTGTGGCATCAATATGGGCAGTGTTGTAGTCAATCCTGTGCTGCAAAAACAGCAGATTCAACAATTAGATGCAGTTATTCTCAGTCATGATGACCGCGACCATATCGGCGGTATCACGGGCATTAATGTACCGATTCAACAACTTTTTACGCCTGCACAATTCAAAACCATTGTTAAAGCAAATGAAACCGAAATGCCGCGCCAACTTTGCCAAGCGGGTAAACAATGGCAATGGGACGGCGTACAATTTGAATTTATCAATCCTTTATCTACGCCTTCTATCAATCAAGCCATTACTGATAACGACCAAAGTTGTGTTTTACGGGTTAAAACAGCCCATCATACGGTGTTATTAACAGGTGATATTAGTCAACAGGCAGAACAACAACTATTACACACTGCGCCTGAAAAATTAGCGGCGGATATTTTAATTGTGCCGCATCATGGCAGTCGTTACTCTTCTAGTTGGGAATTTGTGCAAGCAGTGCATCCGCGTTACGCACTGTTTTCAACGGGTTATTATAATCGCTTCGGTTTTCCTAAAGCAGAAATTGTCCAACGTTATCAATCTCTGCAAGCCATTGCACTGGATACTGCCACTGCTGGCGCAATTCACTTTCAATTGCACGATAAAACTTTGCGCCCGCCTACTTTATATCGCCTCCAAAACCAACGATATTGGCACAATAATTTAGAACAATAACAATTCAGGAGAGGAGAAAACTCATGTTAAAACAACTCTTAGTCTATTTAAATAGTCCTAAAGACAGTGAGATATTACTCAACGTAGGATTACAATTGGCAAAAAAACATCAAGCCAAATTAATCGCATTCTTTGCATATCGTATTCCGTTAATTCCTTATGCAGATGCAATGTTTGGTATTGCCGAATTAGAAATGCAACTTGTTGAAAATGCACAAGCAGAAGCGCACCAAGTGCGAACTTTATTTGAACATGCCACGATTGAACATCCTTATCCTGTGGAATGGATAGAAATACGCGGCGATGCAATGCAACATTTAATTGAATACAGCAGCTATTCAGATTTAATTATTCTCAAACAAACTGAAGTTGAAGAGAATTTCTTATCCAACGCTGCCTATATTGCCAACCATATCACAATGATGGTGAGCTGCCCTGTGTTAGCCATTCCCTATATCGGTATGCCTAACACTTTAGTGGAACGGATTATGATTGCGTGGAACGGCAGCCGCGAAGCCGCCCGCGCCGTGCGAGAAGCGATTCCTTTATTGCGACAAGCAAAAAAAGTGGAGATTATGTGTATAGGCTTGAATAATGGGGATATTTTAAGCAAGCGTTTGCAAAATTATCTCGATAGCCATCAAATCAATAGCCAAGTCCATTGGTTACCTGTCCATCAAATTCCCGTCGGAGAATTGCTTTTATCACGCGCAACCGATGAATCTATAGATTTAATTGTCATGGGAGCTTATGGACATTCACGCTTACAAGAATTAATTTTAGGCGGCGTTACTTTACATCTTTCTAATCACATGACTATTCCCATTTTTATGAGCCATTAACGGTTAAATCCTACAAAATTGTCTGAACCCTAATTTACTTAATTA
>CAZKST010000138.1:0-8349 GCA_964555395.1 uncultured Thiotrichaceae bacterium
GTCGCTCACGTTCTAGCGACATGGCTAGTCGGCGCAATTGGTCAAAAATAAGCGGTTCATATTCTGCTTTACTGCGTTCAATTACCCACGCCATCGGTGGAAAACCTAAAATTTTGCTGACTTCCGCCGTGGTGTATACACGGAAATCGAGAAAATCTAGCATTATCGGTACAGAAAAACCAACCAATAAACCAAGAATAGCAAATAATGCAATAATTTTACGTTTGCCTAATTGTATAGGCTCTAAGGGCGGCGCGGCGGCGACCGATAAACGTGCAAAACCGGGGGCGGCAGAAGATTCTAAATTTAAAGAATCAATGCGGTCGTTAATTCGGTCAATTTGTTTATAAGTGCGGTCAATTTCTTTTTCTAATGATAAAGCTTCACTGTATAAAGAAGCATAATTAATGGCTTCACGTTTTTGATTATTGATTTCAGCCAATAAAGCATTTTCTATTTGCTGACTTTCATAAACGGCTGCGCGGCGTTGTGATAAAATTTGTTCTTTAGCTTCTTGATAAAATTTGTTTTGTAATTGTTGTAATTCTTGTTCTGCAAATTTAATATTTTGTTGCAAACTTTGATAACTAGGATGTTCAGGCGTTAAGCCTAATTGCTGTTGTAATAAATCATTGCGTTTGGTTAGTAAATTATTTTTTAAACCCGTAAAAGAACTATTTTGTTGTAATAATTCATTAATTAAAGACTCTAAATTTATTTTACCTTGCGCGCCTTGTAAGGCACTTAAACGCGCTTCTGCTTGGGCGCGGTCACGTCTTGAATTTTTATAAGAGGAATTCGTTGCAATTAATAAGGTATCATACGGATTTAAATTGTTTTCTTGGAAAGTTGTTACCCCTAAAGATTGGGCAATTTCTAAGCGGCGTTTTTGCCAGCTTTCAATATTACCTTGATATTCTCTTAAAACCCGTTGTAATTCATTTACTCGTCCAGAGCTATCGTAAAACGCATCTTCTTGCGATTTGCGCAAGTAAATATTGATTAAAGTATTTAAAACAATTTCTAATCCTTCTTTTTTATTAGAAGTAATAGAAACTTCAATTAATGGTGAACTATTTGGCGAAGCTGTAACAGTTAAAGCTTGAAATAAACGTCCAACTGCATCACCATCTGTTTCTAATTTACCTGTGCTTTCTTTTTTAACAAACCAAATATTGCGAACTTCTTCTATTTGTAAAGTTTCTTTTAAAACGGAAGGATGACGGAGTAAGGATTGTTGTTGTTTAACATAGCGGTTGTAATCTTGTCCGCGTAATTCTTCGCTGCGATTTTCTAAGGTTGTTTCAGATTTGGGAGAAATGAAAATAACTGCTTTAGTGGTATATTGCGCTTTTTCCAAAAAGAATGCAGCAAAAATACCAAGTAGTAATACCATGATAAAGGTGAGAAATACTAGGAATTTTCTATGTTTAATGCTTTGCCAAGGTTGAAAACGGCTCGTTGGCAAAAGAGAAGCATCATTAGCAGGTGTGTTAGAAAGCGTACTTGCAGTCATGTGTTATGTAGAATTGCACAATCGCTGTGCGAATGGAGACAGGGAATGTAAGTTATAAAGATAAATACGCAAGCTTGCAGACTTTGTCATTGTTGTTATAAATTTTTATCTCTGTATAGTAAGGTAAATCCGAATTTTTGCAATGGATTTCCTTGCTTTTCTAAACTGTGCTTGCAAATAAAAGTCCATTTTTATTAAAACAAGTTTTACAGTAAATCGCCTGTTCCTAATGGCAATGTGAAATAGAATAAACTTCCCTGATTAGTCGTTGTTTGTACGCCTACTTGTCCGCCTAGTTTTTCAATAATACGCCGTACAATAGATAAACCTAAACCATAACCATCTACACGTTTGGTAATATCACGAACAAAAGGGCTAAATAAACGGTTTTGGATTTCTGGGTTGATACCGTGACCATTATCGCGTACCCAGAATCGAGCTTGATCCATTATCACTTCTCCGCCAATGCTGATGTGTGGCGGTGTACCGCCATATTTTATCGCGTTGCTGATGTAATTCATCCATACTTCAGTTAACCATGGGGCGTAGCCAAGTGCTGAAGGCAAAGGCGGTTGAATGTCAATTTTGGCATTATATTTACGAATTAATAATGATAGCCGTAGCTGTACAACCTCCATTAATAATGCTTGCATATCAATGATATGACTGCTTACAGGTGCATGACGTGAAACACCCGCGAGTAATAGTAAAGCATCAATAATATTGACTGCTTGTTGTCCCGCCTGTCGAATAAACGCCAATTCTTTACGGTGTAATTCGGTCAAAGGTTTATCTATCGCTAAATCAATGAGTAAAGTATCTGCAAGGGTTAAAATAGAGCTCAGTGGATTTTTTAAATCGTGTGAGACTGTATGGGCAAAAGCATCTAACTCTTCATTGCGATGAATTAATTCACGTTTAGAGTTGAGGAGTTTTAATTGCGTATCCAAACGTACCAACACTTCTTCTTGTTGAAACGGTTTCGTAATATAATCCACTGCCCCGACTTTAAAGCCTTTGATTTTATCATTGACATCGTTTAATGCCGTCATAAAGATAACAGGAATTTGACTGGTCTCAGGATTGGCTTTTAATTGCTGACAGACTGAAAAACCATCTAATTCAGGCATCATTACATCTAATAAAATGATGTCAGGTTTGGCGAAAATGGCTGTTTCTAAACCATCCGCACCATCACAGGCAACCAGTACTCTAAAACCCGCTTGGGCTAAAAAACGGTGTAATACACTGATGTTATCAGGTGTATCATCAACAATGAGAACAGTATTTGTTAAGGGCGATGATAGATTTGTCATTAGTATTTTAAGTTGTTGCTAATTTTAAATAGTGTTTTGCCAGTTCTCTCAGGTTTTTTTTCTGAAATGGATTTAATAACGATAGAAGATACGTTGCTAAAGGTGCAAAACTGGCATCATATTGTTGTAATTGTTGGGCAAATTGGCGCAATCCTTCAATATCTCCACATTGTGCAAGGTGATATAGGCGTTGTGCTTCAGCTATGGGAAGATTTAATTCTACAAACTCTGTAAGCCAATTTTGTAAATTCATTTGAATGGGATGAACAGGCTGTACTACATTCGTTTTTTGTTCATCCTCTGCTTTGTAAACCCAAACTAAGGGTAAATAAAGCTGAAAATAATGTAATAATTGCTTAAATTGTATTGGTTTTGAAAGGAAAGCATTCGCGCCTGCGTCAAAACCTTGTTGTTTGTCATTTTCAAATACACTGGCAGAAACCACAATCATCGCTGTGTTAGTTAAACGTCCTGATTGCCGTAAGGTTTGAATGGCAGTTAAACCATTCATAATTGGCATAGCAACATCCATTAAAATTAAATCAGGTTCTTCTGCAAAAGCTTTATAAACCGCTTCTTCGCCGTTATTGGCAGTGGAAACATTAAAGCCAAGTGGAGTAAGAAACTTGCTTAATAATAACCTATTTTCGTTTTGGTCATCGACCACTAAAATATGGTAAGTTTTTTTAAATCCAGTGGAACGATAGCCTTTTAAATTTAATAAAGGCGGGTCATTGTTTTCATTTTCCCCAGAAACAGCAGAAAATAATACAACGGTTGCTGAAAAAGTTGAGCCTTGTCCTTTAACGCTTTTAACGGATAAATTACCCCCCATTTGTTCAATCAGGTTTTTGGTAATTGCCAACCCCAGCCCAGTTCCTAAAGCCCGTTGTTTAGCATCACCAAATTGTTGGAAAGGAACAAATAAAGCAGTGACTTCTTCTTCAGTCATGCCAACCCCTGTATCTTCAACTTCAAAATACAAAGTGTCTTTATCATAACTTAAGCGTAAATAAACTGAGCCTTGTTGAGTGAATTTAATGGCGTTGCTGAGTAAATTTGACAAAATTTGTCGTAAGCGTTTTTCATCGCCATATAAATAATTAGGCATGACATTTAAATATTCACACCGTAAAACAATATCTTTCTGAATAGAGCGATTGCTAAAAGAGTCCACCAACTCTCGCATAAAATTGCTAAAGTGAATAGTGCTCGGAATTAATTCAATTCTGCCCGCTTCAATTTTGGCTAAATCTAAAATATCGTTAATTAAAGTCAATAAATAGTCAGCATTACGTTGAATGATTTTAATATCTTCTTTTTGCTCTGAATTTAGCTGATCATTATTCAACAATAGTTGCGAAAACCCTAAAATTGCATTTAACGGCGTGCGCAATTCATGGCTAACACTGGCTAAAAAATGACTTTTGGCGCGGCTGGCGATTTCTGCGGTTTCTTTCGCTTGTTGTAACTTTAATTCTACTTGCTTACGCTTGCTTATATCTTCAATAAAAGCAATCACATGGTCAGGTTCATTATCATTATCTCGCACACAGTGCACGGCAATACTGGCGTAAATTTCTTGCGAATCTGCGCATAAATAGCGTTTTTCTAAGGTGTAACTGTCTAATTCACCTTTTAATAAACGGTTAAAATAGGCGTTTTCTTTAGCAACATCGGCGGGATGGGTAAATAATGTCCATGATTTACCAATCAAAAACTCGCGACTATAGCCGAGTAATTGACAAAAGCGGTCATTAACTTCCAGCATCCGTTTTGCTAAAGAGCACGTTTGCATTCCAATTAAAGGCTGTTCAAAATAGCGGCGTAAACGTTCCTCATTATGACGCAAGGCGCGTTCAGTTTGTTTGCGCTCAGTAATATCGGTGATAATGGACACAATTGCCCATAATTCGGGTTGCTCGCCGCGCCGCCAAATCGGTGCTGCCCACAAATCTCCCCAGAAAATACTGCCATCTTTACGAATGAAACGCTTTTCTAATTGATAAGTACCAATATCGCCATTTAATAATTCACTACGGCGTTGAATACTTAACGGTAAATCTGAAGGATAGGTCACATCTAAATAGGTTTTTTGACAAAACTCTTCAGAAGTATAATGTCCCATCATTTGCAACCAGCGGTCATTAGCTTGTAAATGGCGACCGCTGCGGTCAGTTAACACAATTCCCACCGCTGCATTATTAAACACTGCTTTAAACCGCTCTTCACTGTCCCGCAAGGCGGCTTCGGCTTGTTTGCGAGTTGTAATATCGGTAAATGTGCCGACAATGCCGCCTAAATTGCCATCAATATTCATAAAAGTGGCTTTATTAAAAATGACATTGCGTAAACTGCCATTATTATGCGGAATGATGGTTTCATAAGTAATTCTGCCAAGGTTTTGCAGCAATTCATGCTCATTTTCCATATATTCCGTGCTTAATTGCCACGATTCTACTTGTTTATTGCCCAGCAATTCTTCACGCTCATGTCCCGTAAAGTCTAAGAAAGCAGTGTTACAGCCTAAATAATTTCCTTGTAAATCTTTATAAAAAATAGGCGTGGGGATAGTATCCATTAAAGTAGCAAGGAAATTTACATAACTTTGTAAACCTTCTTGTGCTTGTTTGCGCTCAGTAATGTCGGTGATAATACCGATAATTGCGACAATTTTGCCCACCGAATTACGCAACGGCGCGGCCCACAATTCCCCCCAGAAAAAACTGCCATCACGGCGAATAAAACGTTTTTCTAATTCATACGCTTCTATTTTGCCTTCTAATAACACTTGCCGTTTTTTTAGACTTAATTCAAAGTCATCAGGATGCGTAATGCTGGATTCGCCCAATTCCAACATTTCTGTTTCGCTATACCCCAACATGCGCAATAAAGCATCATTTACATTTAAATATTCGCCTGTGGTGGTGGTTAAACGAATCCCCACCGCCGCGTTATTGAAAATGGCTTTAAAGCGTTCTTCGCTAATGCGTAATGCTTCTTCGGCAATTTTGCGCTCGCTAATATCGCGAATAAAACAGCATAAAAATTCTTTATCATCAAAAGCTAAATAAGTCGCGGTAATTTCTACGGGGAAAATGCGCCCACTGCGCCGTTGTCCTTGACTTTCATAAGTAAAAGAGCCGAGTTGTTTAATTTCAAACCACATAATTGCCCATAATTCTTGAGGAATATTGGGGTCAATGTTGTACATGTGCATTTGCAATAATTCATCTAAGGAATAGCCCAAACTATGACAAATTGCTTCATTGGCATATAACAAATGGGCATCTTCATCTGTCCACACTACGCCATCAGACGCATGGTCAAGGGAGAATTTGGCAAGGCGTAAAGTCTCTTCCGCTTGGCGACGCGCACTAATATCGCTAAACATAAATACGCCATAATGCAAACTCTCTTCTTCAGTAATATCTGTGCCCCTCACGGGGAAAACTTGCATATCCACCCAAACACTTTTGCCAATTTTGGTTTGAATCAGAATTTCGGTTTGTACAGATTGCAAATTGCGCAAACTGTCACAAACGGTTTCAGTCGTACAAGCTTGCGATAAACAACATAAAAAAGTGGGCGTATTGCCCAAAACTTCTGAGGATTGATAATGGGTAAGGCGGATAAACGCATCATTGACTTGCACAATGCGCCATTGCTCAAGTGAGGAATGGGGCGGAATTTCAAACACCACAATGGCTGAATTGGCTTTTAAAATCACAGACTCCATTAGCCGCAAACGTTGTTCTGATTGCTTGCGTTCTGCAATTTCATGCTGTAACCGTTGATTAGTATTGCGCAATTCCATCATTCGCGCTTCTACCATTTCTTCCAAATGGTCACGGTATAATTGCAACATCGTGTCAGAACGTTTGCGTTCAGTAATATCAATCAAGGCAATTTGCAAACGCGCTTCTTGTGTTTGATTATCAAAGCTCATCAAACTTTGTAATTGTACATCCACCTCACTGCCATCATTGCGGGTCAAAACTAATTCACAAATTTGCGGCTGTTGTAAATTCAGTAATTGTTGATGATGCTGAAGAAAAATTTCTAAATTCTCGTTACGCAAAAACTGCGTAAATAATTTACGTTTTAAAATGGCGGGGGAAGTATCCAGCAAATACGCGGCTAAAAAATTGATTTCTAAAATAGTGTAAGAAACATCTAAGGTAATATAACCAACGGGAGCATTATTATAAAGTGTTTGATAGTTAGCGTATGCAAGACTCAATTGATGACGAATATGTTGCAATTCATAATTTTGCTTTTCTAATTCTGCTTGATGTGAAACCAAGGCGCGTTCGTGCCGCTTTTGCTCAGTAATATCTTGAACAATACCAATCGTAAATAATAAATCCCCGTGTTGGTCATTAATTGTCGTGGCAGAACAAGCTAAGGGAATCGTTTTTTTAATATTAGTATGTATTTCTATATCATTCGCACTGCTATTTTCCCCGCTTAATGCCCGCACAATCGGCAATTTGGGCATAGGATACAAGTCATTTGTTCCAGAAACGTATAATTTAACTGTTTGCGGTATTTTGCATAATGGCGTTTGATAAATTTCGCCTAATAAATTAATGGCATGTTGATTGATATAACACGGATTGCCTTGTGCATCATAAACTGTTACCCCTAATGGAATGGCTTCCAAAAATTGCGATAACTGCTGTTCTGCTTCACGACTGGTTGAATAATTTTGAGCATTATCAAGGGCAGTTGCGATATGAGGACTTAATTGTTGCAATAATTTAAAATGTGGTGTTTGCAGCGATAATTCACAGGGAGAATATTCTAAATATAAAAGACCAACCAACGCCTGCAACTTGATTAACGGTAAACAAAGAATCATTTTTTGTTCAGGCAATAAATACACATCAGGATCAAGTTCCGCACTGTAACGCATTAGCCAAGGCTCGGGCGGAAAAATTTTTGGCGCGTAGGAAGAACAAATTAAAATGGGCACACCATGAAAAACCACATCCTCAACCAAGTTCACAGATAAACGATGCTCAATACTGCTATTTTGCAAAATCTGCGCATCGGCAAGTGCATCATGTTCCATCTCAAGGTCAATGACCCAGCGTTGATGATGCGTCCTTAATAAATAAACGCCTTGTGCTAATTGGTTTTTTAATAAGAATTGACCAAGATTATCTAATAATCTCTTTAAATCTCGCTCACTATTCAACCATTGGATAGCATATAAAAGGCTATTAAAATCCTGTATATCAATTTTTGGAGGGGGTGGGAAATCCATAAAAGTTCTTAACTTTGTTAACTAAAAAGCCCGTATAAAATCAACAAAAAATCATGGGCTTATTTATCCCAATGAAAAAGTTGTCCTTCAGCAGTTTCTATTTATTACCTTAATTTATTCTGATTCTTATTAGAAATTATGCAGTTCACTTTTATCTGAACCGCAATTCGCACAATTCTCTCGTTCCCACGCTCCCGCGTCACTGCCATTAAGTTAAGCAAGTGTGAGAATTGTAGGGTGGAATA
>CAZKST010000139.1:0-8243 GCA_964555395.1 uncultured Thiotrichaceae bacterium
TGCTGAAAAATAGGTACTTTGTTTTTGTAAAATATTTTCATGTTTTTTAATTTCTGTTAATTGAAAACTAAATAATTTATCAACATGCCGAACAATGATAAAGAAAACAATATAAAGAATAAATAAGGTTAGGGCAATAAAGGAAATTAAACGAATATTATCGCTTCGCACATGAGAAATCGGCGCGCTAATATCATCTACAATATGAATAATAAATGTTGGAAGCGGGTGTATCTTTTCTGAGATTTCTTTATTTTCTGCATTTATATAACGTGGATTTGTAATTTCATTTTTATGAGGAATTGGAATGAAAACTGAAAACAAATCCGTTATTGGTTTATCATCTGAGCCTTCAAAAAAATCAAATTTAAAAATTTCTTTATTAAATTGCCCTACTATATTTTGTTCTTCAATCACTTCGCTTGGAATTTCTCGAATAAAGCTTTTTCCAATACGATTGTTTTGAGTTGAATATAAAATAATCCCTTGATTATTATAAATTTGAAATAATTGGACAGATTCATTTAAGAATGGAGAAGTTGCATTTTTTAAATAATCTAATAGCAAATAATTTTGAGGGATTGTTTCTGGATTAGTGTGCGCGACAATATCAAGCGAAATTAGCTCTTTTTCAATGCGTTTAATTATTTGCTCAGTCAGCAAAATATTTTTATGCTCATTAACAAGCAATAAATAATGCAAGCTAATATGCTGATAAAAAGAAATAATTAATACCGTAATTAATGTAAAAATTAAGAAACTGGCAAATGAAAAATAACGTAATAGCTTAAACATAAGACGACATTTGTAATTACCTAGTATTTAGGAAGGTAAATAAAGATAAGTAAAGAATTTTGACGATATGTTAAGATAAGCTATCAATCGTAGATTGACAAGCGTTACACTAAAGCTTATTGGAAGAATGCCATTTCTGAAAAAAATGGCATTGAATAAAGAAAGGTAAAAACAATTGCTAATGTTTATCAGTAATTTATGGGGGTAACGCTATCGTGAATATCCACTATTTTTGTAGTGATTTGGCAAATGTATATTTTGCTTGAAAATTTAACTTAGTAGGATTAGAAGGATTTGTTTTAACATTGGCTTTTTTAGCCAATGGTTCTAATTCTTGTAGTGCATTTTCATAAACTTTGCGTTTGAAATATACAACTTCCTGTAAAGGATACCAAAAGTCCACCCAATACCATTTCTCAAACTCAGGTGTATCGCCGTTATTTAAACGGATTTCGTTATCAGACGCAGTCAATTGTAGTAAAAACCACTTTTGTTTTTGCCCAATACATAAAGGTTTTTGATAATGACGAATAAGATGAGGCGGTAAACGATAACGCAACCATTGGCGAGTTGAACCTAACAATTTAACGTGTTTATTGGTTAAACCAATTTCTTCATTTAATTCACGATAAAGTGCTTGTTCGGGGGTTTCGTGTGCTTTTAAACCTCCTTGCGGAAATTGCCAAGCTTCTTGCCCTACCCGCTTTGCCCATAAGACTTTACTATCTTGATTTAACAAGATAATACCTACATTTAAGCGATAGCCATCGGTATCAATCATAGTAGAAAGCCTATTAAGCGTGGTTGTTTAAGATGAATTTTGCTTTTATTAAGTCTAAACAAAGAAATGAAAACTGACAAGGTGAAACTTACCTAAAGTTAGGATAATCCTTTAATTTGATAAAAATACGCTGTTATTTTTTAGACTAAAATAATGGGTTTTTTAGCAGTTTAATAAAGAATTATCCTTGTCTTCTTTGGTTTAGCGTTAATGTATTGTCATAAAACCTTAGCGCGTAAAGAGGTCGCTGACTTCTTGCAAAGGTCCTAATGGATTATTTTTCTTTTCATACTTCAGAATATTGGGGTCTCCGCCCCATAATTTATAGACTACGGTGTCGTCTAATAAAACTAATAAAGTTTCAAAACGCCAGCCTGATGTCCGTGTTTCCCGTCTGAAATTTAGCAAGTCCAATGCCACGTTGCCAAAACGTTGACTGTGCATGAATTGAGGACTCGCAGCATAACCTTGGCAATGTTCTTTCATTTGTAAGCATTTTTGCACCATAGGGGGCAAGTCTTTTAAAGTGATTGAGGCGTTTGGAATAAATCGGGTGGTTAAATCAAGGTAATTTAACAGCGTAATATTAGGAGTGACAAAAGGGTCAAATCCTAATTTCTTTAAGTCAGCTTTAGTGGTTTGATTAGGAATGATTTTATCGTAATCAATTTTTGCTGCTTCAAAGTTCTGCCAAGGAGATTGATTAGACGTATCCGAACGTGGAAGCAGATTTGAACAGGCTGAAAGCCCGAATAAACATGAGATTAGTAAAAGGCGGGGGAAGTGATACATAAACGAATTTCCTTGCAATTTGGAATAATAATACGGTTGAGCAAAGACTATGCCTCATTTCTCCAATTGTAATGAGGAATTAAGACATTCAGCTTTTATGTACGTTTATCTTTAAAATAGCTTAGTTTTAGCTTTTTCACTTGCTTTTTTTTGTACGAAAAATTCATAATGAATTTATGTTTTATTCGTCGTTTTAGAGGATTTGGGCAAATAAAATAATTGTGTGTTAGAAACAATATCTTGCCAAGTGCGATGTTGTGAATCCCATAGTTGCCACCAAAAACCCAGTCCTAAACATAACCATGAAATAATGGCAATTGAAAAACGTAGCCATGCGCGCCACCAGCTAAGCGGTTGTTGGTCATTTGTGCGAATTGTGACACGCCATGTTTGCATTGCAAGGGTGCCGCCGCGTCGCCATTGCCAAGCAAAGTAGCAGAAACTAACGCAAATCAGATAAAAGCTATAAACTGCACTATTTTTTGCATGAGTGAGGGGTAAAACCAGCCAGCCAGCAAAAATGAGGACGGCGCATAACAGTAAAACGTCATAGACAATGACAATAAGATGCCGCATTAGCCCAATGGGTTGTAATGTAGGTGTTGTACTAGAATTTTGGTGCATGTTTTTTGAAAATCTTTTCTAAATCAAAAGTTAATAAGTGATAACTTGCAATCTTTCATCCGCTAAACCACACTTTTAAATATAAATAAGTTTAATTGTTGGTGATAGATTTGATAAGGTAAAAGTCATAATAGTGTTTAATCTTGAGTTAATCATTATTATGGGATGATTAGAATAACGTTAAACCCTATCAGGTGGTAGCTTTTCTAGTACGTTTATAACGTTCATACCTTGCAGAAATTCACTGCAAAATTAACCGAATTAATTCAATAATCAATGCTCATAAGCCATTCGCAGAGCGTGGTGTATTCTTTATACTCTTTGAAATTAAGTTCTTTATTTTTATTGATGATAAGACCGTGAGAGCATGGGAAAATTATGGCACAGACTCCTGATTTCGAGCATGATGACAGTACAGTGGCGGAGCAGACCCGACCAAAATTACAGCGTCCGCCCCTATACAAAGTCATTTTGCTGAATGATGACTATACCCCAATGGAATTTGTGGTACATGTCTTAGAAAGTTTTTTTAGTATGACACGCGAAGCTGCCACGCGCGTGATGTTGCAAGTTCATACGCAAGGTAAAGGGATTTGTGGGACGTATACGCGGGAAATTGCTGAAACTAAAGTGGCGCAAGTGAATAATTACGCAAGAGAAAATCATCATCCCTTATTGTGCACAATGGAAAAAGCTTAAACCTTGTGTTAATTAACGTGTAGTGATAAAAAATAAGCAGGGCTTAAAGTACATCAGGGCTTTAAGCAAGAAAACTCACATTTTTGCGAAAGAGGTAGTACCACTATGTTAAGCAAAGAACTTGAACAGACTCTTAACGCGGCATTTCAAAATGCCCGTCAAAAACGCCATGAATTCATGACGGTGGAGCATTTATTGTTAGCTTTGTTGGATAATAGCTCGGCTGCTCAAGTTCTGCGCGCTTGTGGAGTAGATTTGAATGTATTGCGGCGCGATTTAAGCACTTTTTTAGAAGAAAGTACGCCTAAATTAGGGAAAAAAGATGAGCGCGATACACAACCTACTTTAGGTTTTCAGCGTGTATTGCAGCGGGCTGTTTTTCATGTGCAATCTTCAGGCAAAAAAGAAGTGACTGGCGCGAATGTGTTAGTGGCTATTTTTGGCGAACGAGAATCACAAGCAGTTTATTTCTTAGATAAACAAAATGTTGCGCGTTTGGATGTGGTGAACTACATTTCTCACGGCATTTCTAAAGTGGATAATGCAGCAACCGAAAATAGCGAAAATAATTCGCCCCAAGATGAAGAAGGTAATCCAGACCCAGCAGCGGGCAAAAATCCTTTAGAAGCTTTCACCGTCAATTTAAATGAACAAGCCATCATGGGTAAAATTGACCCCTTGATTGGGCGGCAAGGTGAAATTGAGCGGGCAATGCAAGTATTGTGTCGTCGCCGCAAAAATAATCCGCTGTTAGTCGGTGAGGCTGGTGTGGGTAAAACCGCGATTGCAGAAGGTTTGGCGCGTTTAATCGTCGATAAAAAAGTACCTGAACCCTTAGCTAATAGTGTGATTTATTCGCTGGATATGGGCGCATTGTTGGCGGGCACTAAATACCGTGGCGATTTTGAAAAACGCCTGAAAGCGATTTTAACCCAATTACGCAAAGAAGCAGGCGCGATTTTATTTATTGATGAAATTCATACCATTATCGGCGCGGGTGCAGCGTCTGGTGGTGCGATGGATGCTTCCAATTTAATCAAGCCCGTGTTAACTTCTGGCGAGTTAAAATGTATCGGTTCAACGACTTATCAAGAATATCGTGGTATTTTTGAAAAAGATCGTGCTTTATCGCGTCGTTTCCAAAAAATTGATGTGACTGAGCCTAGTGTTGAAGATACCATTCAAATTTTATATGGTTTGAAATCGCGCTTTGAAGAACATCATGATGTGAAATATGCGAAACAAGCGTTACGCGCTGCCGCAGAATTATCTGCACGTTACATCACTGACCGCCATTTGCCTGACAAAGCCATTGATGTGATTGATGAAGCGGGCGCATTCCAACGTTTGCAACCTTCTTCTAAACGTAAAAAAGTCATCAGCGTTACCGAAGTTGAAAATATTGTCGCTAAAATTGCGCGTATTCCCCCTAAAACCGTGTCTATTTCTGATCGCGAAGTTTTGCAGAATTTAGACCGTGATTTAAAAATGGTGGTTTATGGGCAAGATGAAGCGATTGCTTCTTTGGCGACAGCTATTCGCATGTCACGCTCAGGCTTAGGCGCAATAGAAAAACCAATCGGCTCATTCTTATTCGCGGGTCCTACTGGCGTAGGCAAAACAGAAGTTTCTAAACAATTAGCGAAAATCATGGGCATTGAGCTGATTCGTTTTGATATGTCTGAATACATGGAACGCCACACCGTATCCCGCTTAATTGGCGCGCCGCCTGGTTATGTGGGCTTTGACCAAGGCGGTTTATTAACGGAAGCGATTAATAAACATCCTCATGCGGTTTTATTGTTAGATGAAATTGAAAAAGCGCACCCTGATGTTTATAACTTGTTATTGCAAGTAATGGATCACGGTTCTTTGACCGATACGAATGGGCGTAAAACCGATTTCCGCAATGTTATCATCATCATGACCACCAACGCGGGTGCAGAGCAATTAAACCGTGCTTCTATTGGTTTTAATTTCCAAGACCATTCTACGGATGGGATGGAAGTAATTAAACGGGTTTTCAGTCCTGAATTCCGTAACCGTTTAGATACCATTATTCAATTTAAACCGTTGAATCTTGAAACGATTGCCAGTGTGGTGGATAAATTCATCATTGAGTTAGAATCACAATTAGAAAGCAAACATGTTACGCTGGATATTGATGAATCTGCGCGGCGGTGGTTGGCAATTAATGGTTATGACCCGCAAATGGGGGCGCGTCCAATGGCACGTTTAATTAAAGAAAAATTGAAACGCGCTCTTGCTGAAGAATTGTTATTTGGTAAATTGGAAAAAGGCGGCTGTGTCAAAGTCACTGAAAAAGATGATGATTTACAGATTGAATTTGAAACTGTCCAACTGATTCCAGATGCGTCTTTAACATAACTCCCTTCTAATTGCCCGCTTCTTGTTCCCAAGCTCCACACTTGGGAACATATCTCTATATTTATCAGAGTGATAAATTAGTTTTTCGCTCACTCAATATTTTCATCATTCAATAAATTTATCCTCTACTCTGTAAACTTTTGCCGTTTATCTTGTTTAATCCGCATAAATTGCACTTCTTATTAAGAATGAATATTATTAAGTCATGCGTTAGAATTTTTCTAATCAAAAATAAGCAAAAACACGTTATATTGATGGAATTAATCTTGCATATTTTGGGTAAGATTTTAATGTACTGCTTAGATAAAAAGTATTTTTGTTGAGGACTTGTATCATGAAAAATGTATCACGTTACTTTCTATTAGCCGCGCTCGGCATGAGTAGCTGGCATACTGCATACGCAGTGACTGACCCTTTTGGAACAGCGGGCAGTTATAATAAATTTATTTTAGGCGACGTAACACACTATGGCGGAGACAGTGAAGGACCTGTTGCTATCGCGGGAAACGCGGTATTAACAAATTATGGCATTGCTGACCGTACACAAAGCGTCACTACAGGTTTAGTCGTTGGTGGCTCATTAACTCAAACCAATGGGCAAACTTTTGGGGGGAATGTTCATGTAGGCGGTTCTGTATATAAAATTAGCACCATTTTACATGGCAATTTATATAACCCCAGCACCCCTATTAATTTTGCTCAAGAAGGCAGTTATTTACTTTCTTTATCTAATTATTGGAATACTTTAACGGGTAACGGAACATTAAACCTTCAATCATGGGGTGGCTTAGAGTTAACCGGCACAAACACATCTTTAAACGTATTCTATATTAGTGAATCTGTTTGGAAACAAACCCGTCAAATTAACTTAAATGTTCCTGCAAGTTCTTCAGTAGTGATTAACGTCGCAGGTTCTGGCGACACCATTCCCAGCGACCACAGCTGGTTTGGTGCAATGTTTATGAACAATTCTACTAATGCTGCTGATTGGCAAAAAGTAGTTTGGAATTTCCCAGACATGACTTCTTTCTCAATCCGTAACATCGGTTGGAAAGGAACATTATTTGCGCCTAAAGCAAATTTCAGTTATGCCAGTGGTAACGTAGAAGGTCACTTGATTGTTAAATCAATCAGTGCTTTAGAATACAGTGCAGAAACACACTGGTATCCATTCAAAGGGGATTTACCTGTTCCACCTGTCGTTGTTACACCTGAGCCAGAAACACCTGTAACCCCTACAGAACCAGAGACTCCAGTTACACCTACAGAACCTGAAACACCCGTAACTGAAACCCCTGTATGTGAATCAAAAGTTTACGCTGTACATGATGGTGGTTTAAACAACTCTCAATTATTTACAGTTGATCCTTTAGACGGTTTCAAAGTTGCGGCATTAGGCACAGTAGAACCTGCTTATGACTTAGAAGCCTTAGACATTCAACCAAGCACTAACAAATTATATACCGCTTCTGGTGATGACACTGCAAAACCAGGACATTTATACGAAGTTGATAAAGCTACTGGCGCATTAACAGACTTAGGTAGCACAGGTATTCGCGAAGTTGACTCATTAAGCTTCAGTCCAGATGGCAAATTATGGGGTTGGGCACAAGACGCTGGTTTATTCGTCATTGACAATCCAGCCGTTTCTCCTGTAGCAACCGTTGTTTTACCTTCTAACGGTGAAGTAGAAGTTGAGGATATTTCATGGAATTTAGCAGGCACTGTTTTATACGGCGTACAAAACAAACATGTTGGAGACCCTGATTATCACACAGGCGATGCAGGCGTAACTTTATGGAAATATGAAACTGCAACAGGTTCATTAACTACAATTTGCCCAGATTTCGCAGGTTCTGTTGATGAAATTGAAGCTTTAGAAACTTTACCTGATGGTTCATTAGCCTTTGGTTTCCATGGTAAAACAACAATGATTTTAGGCGCAATTAACCCTGAAACTTGCCAAGTTGTTGTCAACGTTGAAGTTCCTTCTCCATACTACGACATAGAAGGGATTGCATGGCCTGATTGCCAATAAGCAAAACTTGTAAGTTGTAAATAAAAAAGCACCCTTCGGGGTGCTTTTTTTATGTCTGAATTATATCGTTATATAGCAAACGCACCTTAAATTGCGTAAATTGGAGTGCAATCGCTTTAGCTATTG